>CAZJRV010000176.1:0-6042 GCA_964548235.1 uncultured Verrucomicrobiota bacterium | reverse complement strand
CCGGACCCGGTCGATGGAAGGCCTTGGTGGTGTTGGCCCAGGCAGTGGGTTGATCATTTTTCAAATAGAGATAAGGGAACATGTCGAGCGAGGCGGGGATGATAAAGGATTCATCAAAGCCAATTGCCAAGGGGCCGCCCTCGACTTTTTTGCCGTAATCAATCTGCCAACCATCGCCCTTGGTCGGACCAGTCTTAGATTTGCGCTTCTCGCCATTGGGCAATTCATGCCAGCCAAGACCAAGGTGCCATTTACCCACTACTGCCGTATGGTAACCTTGCTGCCGCATGAAACCTGGCACGGTAAGACGGTCCTTTTCAATCAAGGGTTCGGACAAACCCCACAACACACTTTTTTTGAGTGTGCTACGCCAGTTGTAACGGCCAGTAAGAATGCTGTAGCGCGTGGGTGTGCAGACCGAGGAGGTGGTATGCGAGTCGATAAACCGCATACCCTCGCGGGCCAATTGATCGCAATGTGGCGTGGCAGCCTTACCGCCGGCATGGGAAAGATCGCCGAAGCCCAAATCATCAGCAAGGATGTAAATGACATTCGGAGTATCCTTCGCCGCTTGAAGACTCCACACAGAAACACATAATAGAAACAGAATTCGAAAAGGCATGCCTTGGGCTAACACAGACGGAGATTTATGACAAGAAACGCCCTGCCTTCTTAACCCCTTGAGAAAACCTCGCGCGCACTGGTGCGGGTGCTGTCGGCAAACTTGTCTTCCTTAATACCCATGGAGTGCAGGATGCTGAGGAACACGTTGGACATCCGGGTGTCGCCATTGCGCCAGTACTTGCCATGCTTGAGTCCCATGTTCGCACCGCCGGCCACGAGAGTGGGGAGGTTCTCGGGCAGGTGCGTGGTGCTGGCGCCGGAGCCATAGAGCACGATGGTGTTGTCGAGCACGGTGCCCTTGTTTTCGCGATAGCTCTGGAGGCGCTTGAAGAAGTGCACGAGCTGTTCGCTTAAAAACTTGTCGTACTTAGCGAAGCGCAGTTGGCCATTCTTGTCCTGGGCGTGGGAAAGATTGTGATGGGTATGACCTATACCAAGCTTGATGGGGAAAGTGTCACTGATACCCATACCATCCTCGCGGTTGAGCATAAAGGCGATACTGCGCGTGATGTCCGCGTCGAACGCCAAGGCGATGAGATCAAACATGTTGCGGTAGTACTCGGCGGGCTCCCTCTCGGAGTTGGCGTCGAGCTTTAGGTGGGTGTGGTCCTGTTTCTTGAGCGGGATGTCGATCCAATTTTCGGAGGCGAGGAGGCGCGACTCAACCCCGTTGAGCGAGGTGAGATACTGGTCCATCTTTTCGCGGTCGGACTTGCCAAGCTTCTTGTTGAGCGCGCGGGCGTTCTCGAGCACCGCGTCGACGAGCTTGATGCGGCGCTTGAGATTCTTGCGCTGGGTCTCGAGCGAGGCGCGGTCGGCGCGAAAGAGACGGTTGAAAATCTGGCGCGGATTGTTCTCCGCCGGAATCGGCTTGCCGGTGATGCTGTAGGAGATGGTGCCCGTGCGCGAGAGGAAGCCCACGCCGGCATCGACGGACATCACCAACGAAGGCTGTCGGCAGAATTGCTTGGTGTGCTTGGCGACGACTTGATCGAGTGCAACGCTGTTGTACACCTCGCGCTTGGGATCCTGCAACGGCGCGCCGGTGAGCCACATGTCCGAGCACACGTGCGGGTCGGACTTCGGGCCGTTCGGGTGATACAACCCGCCCATGAAACTCAGCTGCTTGCGGAATGGCGCAAACGCCTCGGTCGATTTGCCGAACACGAACTGGCCGTCCTTCTCCGCGCGCGGAAACCAACTCCACTCATCGATCCCGTGCTTGGTGTTCGGCAGCGACATACCATTGGCCGTGTACAGCGCGCAGAAACGGCGCGGCGTGGCCTCGGCCACTTCCTTGCCCATCGCCTCCAGCACCGGCAACGCCAGCGTGGCCCCGGCCGTGCCCTTCAGGAACGCGCGTCGATCGAGTTTGTACGTATGGCTCATGGTTTACTTGGTTAGAAAAATATCGCTGCGGATTACGAACCGGATCATGTCCTGAATCCGATATCCGTTCCGCCGCAAGTTAAGGCCCCTTTCTTCAAGAAACACAAGCTCGTTGTAGGTGAGCGTGCGGCCGGTGGCGTAGGTGGCAAGGTGTTTTAGCGTGCTGAAGGCAACGCGATCCATGCGGTCGCCGGCGAGGTAGGCACGGAGGGCCTTGAAATCGGCGATCACGGTCTTGTCCGGCAGCGTTGCGCGCGTGTCGGCCTCGGCGCGGAACAGGCCGGCGGCGTCGAATTGCTGCAGCGGGATGCCCCACGGATCGATTCCGCCGTGGCAGTTGGCGCAGGCCTTGCGGCTGCGATGCTGGGCAAGGCGTTCGCGCAGGGGAAGATTGGGATCAATCTTGTCGATGGACGGCACGTTGGGCGGGGGATCGTCGGGCGGCTCTGCGATGATCTTGCGCGCCAGCCATGCGCCGCGCTTCACGGGGTTGGCCTCGCGGCCGTCGGACAAGCCGGCGAGAATGCTCGTCTGCGAGAGCAACCCGCCGAGGTGTGGGCGGTTGTGCCGCACGGCGATGAAATCGAAACCGCTCTCGGTGCGATTGCTTAGGCCGTAGTAGTTGGCGGTGACCTCGTTGGCCAAAATGAAATCTGACTGCACGAGGTTTTGCGCGGGGAGGTTTTGGCGGATAAGATGCTGCAGCAGCTCGACGGGTTCGCGGCGAAGGTTCAGCCGCGTGTCACGCGTAAGGGTCGGGAAGCGTTTTCGGTCCATCTCCACCACGTCAAATTTCTCAAGGCTAAGCCATTGCGCGGCGAACTCGCGAGTGAACTGCCCGAAGCGCGGGTCGGAGATCATGCGGGAAATCTCCGTGTTCAGCTCGCGCCGTAGCGTGCCGGCCTTGGCCAGCTCCAGCAGGCGCGCGTCGGGCGCGGTGTTCCAGAGAAAATAACTGAGCTTGGACGCCAACTCATACGGACCGAGGTCTTCTACCTTTGGGCTGGGGCTTTGCTCAATGATAAACAAAAACTGCGGTGCGGTGAGCACAATGAGTAGCGTGTCCTTGATGCTCTGTCGGAAATCTTTCGTCTCCGCGAAGCCTGCCCGCCACACCGCCATCAGCGAGGCTTCCTCCCGCGGGGTGATCGGCCGGCGGAAGGCACGACCGGCAAACTCGCGCACAATCTCGCGCGCGTACATCGCCGGTTTGTCCTCGTTCGCTGAGCCGATAAAAATCCGTCGGTGCGGCGCCGGCGGCCAGCTCTCGTAGAACGGCCCCTCAAACTCCACCGACTGAATTCGCAGCCGCGGCCGCACGCGTCCGTCGATGTACTCACTGCGCACGCCAATCTCGCGCACGCCCGCAAGATAGTTGTCATTATTCTCCTGCACATCGTCGCTCGGATAATTGTTAATGGCGCTCTCAAACACAAACTCATTCAGCTCCGTGCCGCTCACCTTCACCGGCCGCTGCACCGGCGCAAACGTGCTGCCGCAATCGCGCCGCAAGCCAAGATGCACGCCCAGCCACGGTGAGCGATTTTCAAATTGTTTAAAATTCTCCGCCAACGCAGCGCCCGGCGCCAATGACGTGAGCACAATCCGATTGGGCACTGCATTGCCGCCGTAACGTGCGCTGACCCGCACCGGTCCGACCGGGAGACGCAGCACCGCGAAGGCCGGCTGGCGGCGCTTTTCGGAAAACTCGCTCCCGTTGATTTTCAAAAGCAAATCCTCCTCCTTCACCGGTGGCACCTTCACGAACAGCTGCCCCGGCGCCAGCAGCGCCTTCAACTCCGCCACACCCAGCGCGCGCTTGTACAGCCGCACCTCGTCAATTTCGCCCTTGAACTGCTGCGCGTCCTGCATGCGTCCGATATGCAAATCCACCTTCGGATTGTCCAACACGCGCGGCTCAATCGTCCCCACGCCCACCTCATAACCGTTCACGTAAATGCGCGTTTGGTTTTTGCCGCGCCGCACCACCGCCGCCACGTGCTGCCATTCATTCGCGCGAATGACGCCTGGGCGCGAGGCCACCGTGCCGTTGGGCTGGTTGTCCGGGTTCGCCGTCTCGATACGCAACACCCCGGGGCCGAGGTGCCCGGGCATATCGAGATACCAACCGTGCGTCCAGCTGTATTTACCAAGGCAAACAATACCCGCCTGCCGAAGTTCTGTCGGTCGAATCCACGCCGCCACCGTGAACTCGCCCTTACCCACGTCCATCGACACATCGCGCGGCACCACCACCGCGTCGCCATTGCCATCAAGCGCAATCGCCTTGCCGCCCGCACCGATGGGCGAGTCCACAAACTTCGCGTTGCCCACTAGCCGGCCGGTCAACTTTTTCGACTTCGGCAAACTGTCGGCGGTGCCGTCCAGCTTCCATACGCCGATCAGTTTTTCCTCAAGCTTCGACGCATCCGCCTTCACAGTCTCGTCCGCCGGTGCCTGCAGATAAACGTCCGCCTGATAAATCCCGCCTTTTTTTATTATCACCGTCCGCGACTCGTTCAATCCCGTCACAGTCACCGCCTCTTTCGACGGCTGGGCCGGTCGGCTCCCCGACCTCAGCAACAGCGCGTCGTTGTACTTCGCAGCCTTCACACGCACGCGGAATTTTCCGTGATGCGGCAGCTCGCGCAGGGAGATTTTGAAATTCGCACGCGGGCCGTACGTGCTGGCCACTTGCCAGACCTCCGCACTTGGGATCGCCTGCCGCAGCAACAGTCCATCGGGTGCCACGCGATACGCCTTTCCTTTGCCGCTGGGATAACCCGGAGTGCCGCGCATGCACGCAAACACCGCGTGATAAATGCTGTCGTACTCACGCCAGCCGCGCACCGTGCCGTTGCCCTTGTAGCCTTCGTTGAAACGCCAGTGAGTGCGCATCTTAAACGGCGTGAAGGCAAACGGCTTCTTCGGCACCAGCTGACGCACAATGAAATTATCATTCGCCAAAAGAAAACTATTCGCACCGAGGATGAGGCTGTCCGGGCACGGCTCCGGATTGATTTCGTGACCGAGGTCCACGCGGAAATTTTGAATCACCGGTCGCGCCGTTTCATCGACGATGGCCAAGTCCAGCGCCCGTTCGGCGATGTTGAAATAACTCTCCACCAACAACGGTGATAACAGCAGCGTCTGACCGTTGTTCACAAACCCGTCCTTGGACACTCCGTCCGGCGGCAGCACCCCCGTCAGGTTTTCCTCGATCCCCAGCAAATCCCGCAGCGTGTTGCCATACTGCGCCACCGTCAGCCGCCGCGCCCCGCCATTCTTCGGCCGCACGCGTGAGCGCGCCATCGCAAGCGCCCCGTCAATCCACCGCACCATCGCCGCCCGCTCCGTCTTGTCCGGCTGCCGCTCATCCTCCGGCGGCATTTCCTCTTCGCGCAACTGCTTCCGGATCACCTCCCAATGCCGCACATCCTTGTCCGCCACCGCCCCATCCAAAAAATCCACCCGAATCCCCGCCTTCGGCTTCTTCTCCCCGTGGCACTTGAAACAATAAGTCTTCAGCAGCGGTCCCATGGATTTCCGAAACGCCTCCTGCACTTTGGCCGGCTCCTGCGCCTGCAGTGACGCCACCGCCAGCAGTAGTAAAACCAAATTATTTTCCCTCATTTTCATCCGTGTGGCATTGCTTCTTTTAACTTCCGTTGGCCGGTGGTCTTCAGCGTGGAGAGATATTCGATGAGGTCGCATATCTCCGCTCGCGTAAGGCTGGTGGTGAGGCCCGAGGGCATCACGGTTCCCCCACGAATACGTTGCTTGATTTGGGAGGTTTGGACGGTAACGATTTTGCCGGTGGCGAGGTCGCAGACGCGCAGCACGGTTTGTCTTCGCTGTGGGCAAAGCCGCTCAGCACGCGCCCGTCTTTCGTGATCACCGAGGTGACCGCGTAACCTTCCTTGATTTGCCGCGCGGACCACAGAACGCTTTCCACCAAAAGATCCACCGGCAAGCCCGACTCCAATGCCGAGAGGTTCGGCCCTTTCACGGTGTTGTCCTTTGCGAGCT
>CAZJRV010000175.1:0-6095 GCA_964548235.1 uncultured Verrucomicrobiota bacterium | reverse complement strand
GATTGCGTGAGCACCAACCGATGCTCCTTTTCGCCCGCGCAATAGGCGGCCACTTCGTCCTCGCGGCCGTGCATCAGCTCCTCGAGCATCCGGCAGCTCATCGCCAGCCGCGCCGGTTCCCAGCCCTGCTGCAGCACTGGGTGCGCGTGGTTCATGATACTCACCACCTGTTTGCGCTTGGGAAAATAGAAACCCACCAAACGCGGCGGATGAAAGCCGACAATGAAATAATGCACCTCGGGCTCATTGAATCGATAAAAGACCGGATTTAATACCGTGTCCCCGTGGGCAGGCAGCGAGCAGCGGGTGGAGATGGCCTGGCCAGTCTCGAGGTGAAAGGATTGCAGATAGCCCCGCTGCACAAGATCGATTTGGAACCGGAACACACCGTGTCGCCAATCGGAGTGTGGCAGGTGTGGTTCCAGTTCTTGAAAATGCGCCAGTGCCCGGCGCAGGCCTTGCGCGTAGGGAATGTCCGTGCGCCAAGGGGTCCGGTTGGCTTCGCCAAACGAAACGCCTGGGCGCTCGGAAAAATCAAATGCCTCAAGGACGGCAATGTCTGTCGGCGCATCGCTCATTTGCCGTTTTTATTTTCCTGGGCAATCTCCTTGGCAAAGTACGTGAGGATGAGGTCCGCGCCGGCTCGCTTGATGGCCAGCAGCGATTCGTCGCGCGTGGCGGCGAGGTCCAGCCACCCGCGCTCCGCGGCGGCATAAATTTGCGCGTACTCACCGGACACCTGGTAAGCTGCCAGCGGCAAATCGGTCATCTGTCGCAGCCGGCACAAGATGTCGAGATACGCCCCGGCGGGTTTTACCATCAGAATGTCCGCGCCCTCTTCAATATCCAGCGCGGCTTCCACCATGCTCTCGCGCGGGTTGGCGGGGTTGATCTGGTAGGTGCGCTTGTCGAGATAGTTCGCGCCGGCAGCGGATTGACTGCCAACTGCATCGCGGAAGGGGCCATAAAATGCCGAGGCGTATTTTGCGGAATAGGCGAGGATGGAAATGCCCGTGTGCCCTGCGGCATCCAGCGCGGCACGGATGGCAGCCACGCGCCCGTCCATCATGTCCGAGGGTGCCACCCAGTCCACGCCGGCCCCGGCCTGGCACACGGCCATCTTTGCCAGAATGTCCACGGTGGCATCGTTGTCCACGTCCGTGCCTTCTGCATTGAGCACGCCGTCGTGGCCGTGCGTGGTATACGGGTCCAGCGCCACGTCGGTGATAACGAGCAATTCCGGCAGCACCTGTTTCAACTCGCGCACCGCGCGCAGCACGAGGCAATTTGGATTGAGCGCCTCGGTTCCGGAATCATTTTTCAATTCCGCCGGTGTCACCGGAAACAGCGCCACTGCCCTGATTCCCGCCTCGCTCGCCGCGCGGCATTCATCGACCAAGCCCGCAATCGTGTGGCGCGCCACGCCGGGCATTGAGGGCACCGGCTCCGCATCGCCTTTGCCGTCCTTCACGAAAAGCGGCCAAATCAAATCATCCACACCCACGCGCGTTTCCTGCAACAGCGCGCGTGTGGCGGCATTGCGTCGGAGACGGCGCGGGCGGCGGGCTAAATTTCGGTTTGCATCAGCCATGGCAAATTACAATGCGGACACTAGTTCAACTCCTTTGGTGACCGGGAGGCTACTCATAAAACGCTATAATTTCAAGGCCATTCCAAAGTGGAAATCACGCGAAACCCTTGCGAAATCCGCCAATACAGGTTACCTTTTTTCATATGACCAACCCTCGATCGTCCCATCCCCGCGGCTTTACTCTCATCGAGATGCTCGTCGTCATTGCCATCATCGGCATCCTCGCGAGCATGCTGCTGCCCACTCTGGCCCGCGCGCTCGCAAAGGCCAAACGCATCCAGTGCCTGAGTAATCTCAGCCAGCAAGGCAAGGGACTCATCATGTTCGCGCTCGATAACGACGACCGTATGCCCTGGCAACTCACCCCCAGCGGACAGGCCAACCATTTCGGCGCCAACTTTTCGCCCGACCCCGGCTCGGTGTATGCCATACGCGATCTCAAGCGCGATATCGTCACCGCCAAGATCCTGTGGTCCCCATGCGATGCCACCCGCGAAGCCGCCAACGAGCAGGCGGTGATGGACTGGAAACAATTCAACACCCGCGATGGCCGGCCCATTCCCAACGACGCACTCAGCTACGTATTTGTGCAGGGCGGTGATTTTGGCCGGCCTTCCACAATTTTAGCCGCCACACGCAACCTCACCACCACCGATCTGGTCACCGCCCGTTGGGGCGGAGCAGATGAACTGGATAAAAACGACAAGCCCCTCCGAATGGCCATGACCGGCCTGTTTGCCGGGCAGGGCCAAATGGTGATGGCGGATGGCAGCGCCAAGCTCTGCAACGATGGCGACCTAAGCAGCGCCGGCATGGTGGTAAAACCGCACATCGAATCTACCGGCGGCGTCACACTCGGCCGCGCCAGCACCCGCGTGCTGCACGGCTACGGCAAGACCGATCAAACAAAACGCGTGCTGCGTGGCCTCACCGCCGCGCTCGCCCGCGCCAAGGAGGAAAAAAAGAATGTGTACCTGCTCTTCACCGGATCCGACTGGTGCCTCCCCTGCATGACACTGGAACAAACCGTTCTCCAGCACCGCCTTTGGACCACGTATGCCGCTTCGAGTCTGGTGATTCATGTATGCGATTTCCCCGCCACCCGAGGCTTGGACCCGGAAACCGAGCGGGAAAATAACCGTCTCAAGGCCAGCTTCGGCGTGAAAAATTTGCCCACCCAAATCATCCTAAACGGCGAAGGCGAGGAGCTCCGGCGGCGCGTGGGCTACACGCGCGGCCCGGTCACCCCCTACGTCGCTTGGGCAGCCGGACAATAACCGACGCGCATGGAAAACGAATCCATTCGCAAGTGGCTCATTTACTTCGGGCTCGCGGGGGCCATTCTGGTGGGCTACATGGGCCAGCGCTGGCTGAATCCAAACGAACAAACCCTCACCATCGCCACCGGCCAACGCGGAGGAGTCTATTACCAGCTGGGGCAGGCTATTGCGGCGGAATTGCAGGCAGCCCATCCGCATTGGCAAATTAACCTGGTTGAAACTCGAGGCAGCTTCGATAACGCCGGGCGTTTGCAAAAACAAACGGCCCAAATCGCCCTTCTGCAAAATGACACGCCCACCGGATCAGCCGTGCGCAGCCTCACCGCGATTCATCCGGAGATGCTGCACCTGCTCTGCCACCAAAAGGCCAATATTGGATCCATCCACGACCTTGCCGGCAAAACTGTGGTACTCGGCCCCAAGGGAAGCGGCTCGGATAAATTTGCACGGGAGTTCCTGCAGTTCGCCGGCCTTGAAGAACCGAAGTTGGCTCTGCGCAATTTGCCTCTTGATGAAGCCATCACTCAACTCATGGCGGGTGAGGTGGACGCAATGCTGCTCCTCACGGGCTTGAGAAATGATGCCTGCTCACGCGCACTCCAATCCGGCCAAGTCCGCCTCACGCCGCTGGCTCCCCTGACTGCTGAACCCGTGGAAACTACGGGTGATGCCATGGCGCACATTTTAACGCAGGGCTTTCGTGTGCATTACCCGCACGCCTCGGCTCACACCATCCCGCTGCTTGCTTATCGCGATCAACCCACGCGCCCCATCGGCTCGATCGGGGTAAAGGCGGTGCTGGCGTGCCATCGGGATTTGCCCGATGACGTTGCCGAGACGATTGTCCGGACAATCTACGACCACCGTGCCGAGTTGTCACAAAAACACTCCGCATTTATTCACCTGAATGAATCCACCTCATCACAGGCCCTTCAGTTTCCACTCCACCCGGGAGCCAACCAATTTTTCCATCGGGACGATCCCGGGTTCCTTGTGAAATATGCCGAAGCGATGGGTTTTATTTTATCTGCCTGCATCCTCCTTTTTGGTTTGGCCAGTGGATTACGCAAATGGCTGCTGCAAAAACGCAAGGACCGGATCGACAAATATTATCAGGCCATCGAAAGCATCATCGGCCGATTGCGTGAAGGGGAGGAGGCGCTGGAAGATCTGGAGGAGGAATTGATCACCCTGCGCAAGGATGCGCTCAGCGAATTGGTGCGGGAAAAACTTGCGGCCGATGAATCCTTCGTCATCTACCAAAACATGGCCAACGGCTGCCAACAACTCCTCGCCCAAAAGAAACAGGAGAAGCGGGCGGAACAGGGATAGGCAGGGTGTTCAGGATTCATCATCCTGACCATCTCAAACATCTGTGTTAAAAACCTGTTTTACTTCAACCGCTTGATGCGCACGTTGCGAAAGGCCACTGCCGCGCCGTGGCCCGCGAAGCCGAAATGGCCTTCCTTGCGCATGCGACCCTTGTATTTGGCGAGGGGCGCCATTGTTTTTTCCACCTTGGCCAGATCGCAATCGAGAATGGTTTCGCCGTTGAGCACCACCTTGATGGTGGACCCTTTCACCGTCACCTCCTGCACGTTCCATTCGCCGGGCTTTTTCAAATGCCCGCGCTTGGCGGGAAACATCCCGTACGCCGAGCCGTGGTACTGCGCCGGGTGCAACTTGGCAAATTTCGGTGCCGTGTTGTCGAGCACCTGCAGTTCGCACATTCCCACGTAGGCCGTGTCGCCCCTGCCGGGATAGCGAATGGCGAGGCCGTTGTTGCCGCCCTCGGGCAGCAGGATCTCCATTCGCACCACGAAATCGCCGTACACTTCCTTCGTGTAAATCGTCCCGCCCTTGCCCGGCTTGCACCGCAATGTGCCGTCGAGGACCTGATAATTTCCAACCGGCCCGGCCCAGCCGGTGAGGTCCCTGCCATTGAAGATTTTCTTGAACCCTTTTTCCCCGGCGTGCGCGCCAAGGGCCAACAGGAGGGTAAGAGCGATGATTTGTTTTTTCATTATTTCAATTCCTTGATAAACACGTTTCGCCAACAGATTTCGCCGCCGTGGGTTTGCAGCTGGATCGGCCCACGCTTGGGCATCCCGCCTTTGCGATCAAAATAATTTTCCATCCTCGCACTATCGACCACCAGCTTGCCGTTGAGGTGCACGGTGACTTTGTCGCCTACCAAGCGGATGCGAAACGCGTTCCATTCGCCGAATGGCTTGTCCGCCAGCACCAGCGGGTCTTTGCCCTTCGCACCCTTGCTGTTATTCCAAAGGCCGCCAGAGCCTTTGTCGGCACCGAGCTTGAATTTTCCTTTTTCGGTGTAATCCCAAATTTGCACCTGCGGTACTGCACGAAGGTAAATGCCGCTGTCGGCCTTGGGCACAGTCTTGTATTCCAGCCGTAGCTCAAAGTTGCCGTAGTTTTTCTCAGTGGTCAGGTACATCCCGTGGCCGTCATTGATGAGGATGCCGTCCTTCACGGTCCAGTGCTTGTGAATGTCCTCGATGCTTTTGGCCTTTTTCGCTGCGAACGCATTCTTGTCCATCGCCATCCACTTGGCCGGATTCTCCGTCTTCAGTCCCCACCAGCCGGTGAGATCCTTGCCGTTGAACAACGCCTTGAAGCCCTTGGGTGGGCGGTTGAGTTCCCCTGCGGAAACCGTAAACGCTGCGATGAGTAAAACCGGGATGAGACGAATAATTTTCATAATTTTTGGACGCACCGATGATGCCTCGCCCGCGCACGATTGCAAGCCCTCTGTGTAAACACTGTGGCCTAACCAATCTTCGGCAAACTCGCCGCCGCGATGGCTTGGCCGTGGCGTTTTTCTTTTTCGTCAGGGATGTGGAACTTGATGCGATCCGCCAGTTCCGGAAATTCCGCCGCCATCACTTCCTTGGAACGCTCGATGATGTGTTCGCCGCCGGGACCGGTGGTCACGCGGCCAAGCAGCAGCACGTATTCGAAATCGTAAAACTCCGCGTAGTGTGCCAGCGAATAGCCGAGGTAAATGCCAATGGCATCGTAAATTTTCAATGCGCGTTCATCACCCGCATCCATCGCCGCCTGAACGATTTTCAATTGGTCGGGCAGCCCAAGGCTCGCGTCATACTCAATCCCCGAAGCGGGCAGCAACCGGCCAACCGCTTGTTGGGAAAAATACTGCGCACCACAACCGAGGTCGCCGCTCCATTCATCGGCCGGCGCTT
>CAZJRV010000174.1:0-6134 GCA_964548235.1 uncultured Verrucomicrobiota bacterium | reverse complement strand
ATCCCAACGAATGGAACAACCTCGCGCATGACTCGAAATACGCTGAAGTGATTGCGCAGCACAAAAAGTTTTTACCCAAGGAAAATAGGCAACCGGCCCCGGGCAGTCGCTCCCGTATTCTTACCTATAAGGACGGAAAAGTCATTTGGCAGGGAGAGGAAGTAAAACCCACGGACCCGATCCCGGGATTGGATTAGGGGGAGTTAATTTCATATGGGGGACTACAAATGTCCCACCCGTCGTGGGAGCGTCGGCTTGTGAACAAGAATGGATCGCACAGCAACTTCGAAATTGATGACAATTCCCGCAGAGTTCTTGGAAATATGACCGTTGTTTGCAGGGATTCAAGATTGGCTGAATTAACACGGGGGGCATCACAATGAAAAAAAGAAATCTATCTAAACAACCCGATTGCCTGAATGAAGCCCAGATGACCCTGCGGCAAAGAAAAATTAATGCTGTTAACGGGCACGGACATATACCGTTTGTGTCTCTTTTTTCTGGAGGGGTTTCTTTCTCCGCGCTCAATTCCACCCAGATAGTTTGGGTGGCAATTTGCGGCTTCTGCTAGCTTCTCTTGGGTCAGCTTCTTTGCCTTCCGAAGTCTTCTAACGTTATCGCCAAAAACTTTGATCTTTCCCTTCACAGTGTGACTACTTGTTAGGAAAACCTGCGCAATGTCCACACACTATAAGTGTGATTTTAGAGTGGCGTTATTCTCATCCTGCTTTTCCTTGTGATGCTCGACTATAGAAAGGACGATTCGGAATCTAATTTTGGGAAGGAATGAACATTCCAAATCAGATTTCAATGCGGACATATGAGAATCGAGGGTTGGAAAATTAGCAAACTCTGATGATTGATTTGTAATGACTGATATTTGGAGTGAAAAAAACATTCAGAAGTGATGTCCCACATTCGCGGCAAGGGCAACAAGACCACGGAACTCAAGCTGCTTGCGCTCTTCAAGGAACACAAGGTAACCGGGTGGCGCCGGCACCAGCCCTTGCCCGGCAAGCCAGACTTTGCATTTCCCAAGGAAAACGTGGCCGTCTTCGTTGATGGCTGTTTTTGGCATGGTTGTCCACGCTGCTACAAGGAACCCAAGAAGAACGTCAAGTTCTGGCGCAAAAAGGTCGGCGGCAACAAACAGCGTGATCTAAAGGTTTCCCGCAAGCTCCGCGCCGAAGGCTGGAGCGTGTGCCGAATCTGGGAATGTCGCCTGAAAAAGCCTGATTCAGTCATCCGCCGCATCCGGCGAATGCTTGTCTGATCGGGGCGAAGCCAATTCTTCTTTCGGCAATGCCAATTCTATGCTCCGCGAAGGTTTCGCCGACCTTGGCGAAGGCGTTTTTATGGTTGGCGATGGTATTTCCTTATTCGGCAACGCTGTCGCCTTGCGTATGATTCTGCATGCCGGAATCGGCGAGGTTCATTTTTCGGGATCGAACCAGAGTTGAAGTGCATCCTTGGCGTTGGTGATGGCCTCGGCCTCACTGTCGCCCGCACTCGCGCAGCCAGGTAATTCTGGGAATACGGCTGACCACCGTTGTGTTTCCGAACATTGCTCAACAATCAAACGAAATTTCATTGGTTTAAAATGCCACAGAAAATGGAATTCCTCAAGTGGCAAGAACGGTGGTGCCTGATCGGATTTGATGGAGCTAGTGCTGTTGACAACGCTATTTCCCCTTCGGCAACTGCCGATAAAACCACACCCAGCCGTGCGTTTTGTAACCCTTCGTCTCCAGCGGGCGGAGTTGGGCGTAGAGGGCGTTTAGGGGCTCGCGCATTTTGTCTTGGGCGGCGCGGCAGCGGGCGGCTTCTTTTTTGTCGCCGGCTTCCTTGGCTTTCCAGTATTGGCGGTTGAGCTCGTTGATTTTGTTGTAAAACTCGCGGTTGCCGAGTTGCTTGGCTTCGGCTTCGAGTTTTTTCTTTAATTGCTTTTCATTTTTGCTGAGAGGCGGGCGGGATTGGTAGGTGGTGGATTTCACGTCGCCGAGCAGAATATCCAGCGTGCCGTCGAGGTCATAGTCGTACACGCGAATCTTCACGCGCGAACCGTGTTGCTTCGGCGCGTCGCCTTCCTTCAATTCCTCCCAGCCGGGGCTATCGAGCAACTTTTTGCCCGCGGCAAACTTCGGCACATTGTCCGCGCCCACGTTTCGGTACCACGTGACCGTGCCCCACTCGGAGCCGACGATGAGGTCGCGTTTGCCGTCGCGATCCCAGTCGGCGTACTCGGTGTTGCTGCCGCTGATGCGCCCGGCGCCTCTGGCCATCGGCAAGGCGCTACTCTCGGCTTCGTACTTGGGTGCCTTGCGCGTGCCGACGTTTTTGAACCAGCGCACCTCCTCGGTGCGGTTACCACAAATTAGGTCGAGGTCACCATCGGCGTCCATGTCCAGCAACTGGGTCGTCACGCAATAGCCGCCCTTGAGCGGTTGGCCATTTTCATCCCGCAACAACTCGCGCTTGGCAAACTTGCCGGCGCCCAAGCCGCGGAAGAGAAAAATGTCCTCGTAGATGGAGCCGACCATCACGTCGTCCTTGCCGTCGTTGTCAAAGTCCACAAACTGTGGACTAAACGTGCTGCATCACGTGCTTGGGACCGACGCATTCTCGCCGTCGGCCTGCAGATATTTGAACCCCTCGTAGACCGGCTTCTTCTCCGAGCCCGTGTTCCGGTAAATCCGCAACCGCGCATTCGCCAGCGGCCCGTTGTCCGTCGTCTTTTCGCCCGTATATCTGCCCGATCCAAACTCGCCCACCAACAAGTCCCGCGTGCCGTCCCCATCAAAGTCATAAAGATACGGCGCCGCATGCCCCGTTGTCACATCAATCGGCTTGCCCCCACTCAACAAGCGCACTCCCGGAGCGAATTGATAATCCTTATCGAGCGGGATGTCTTTGCCGGGTTGGGAATGAGCCATCGCAGCTAGCAATGCCGTGGCGCAAACACCGTGAAGAAGCAGACTCTGTTTCATACCGGAAGCCTAGCTCGTGCCAGCGTGCGGTCAACGCATTTTTGACATCAAAGTCTGAATGAACCGCATGCAATCTTCTTCCAAAGAGCGGAATGCTGACGATCTTTGATGGCAACCAATCGATTAGCCGCCGCCGGTTATTGGAAATCGGTGGGTTGGGGCTGGGTGGGCTGTCTCTGTCGTCGTTGCTGAGTGCACGCGCACTGGGCAGCGGCAAGGTAGACCCGCTCACGGGCAAGTCGGTGATCTTCCTGTTTCAACAGGGTGGCCCGAGTCAGTTTGAAACGTTTGATCCGAAGCCCAATGCGCCGAGCGGAATCCGAACAGTCGGTGAAACCATTTCCACTTCTGTGCCGGGCACGCATTTTGGCGGCACGATGCGGCAACTGGCAAAGCTGGCGCATAAATTTAATGTGGTGCGTTCGTTTGCCACACAAAACGCCGGACACAACATTCAGCCGATCGTCAGCAAGTTTTCCAAAGAAGCAGCCATCAGCACACACTTCGCGCGCATCGCCGGGGCGACGCGGGCCGATAGCGGGATGCCGACGACGACGGTGCTCTTTCCCGCCTCGGTGAGCAAAGATGTGCCCGGGCCGTCCGCGCGCGGTAATCTTTCGGCGACGGGCAATTACGGCGCCGGTTTTGCGCCGTTCATTCCTGGCAAAGGCTACGGCGGCAAGTTGCAGGAGGACATGAAGCTCAACCTGCCGCGCGAACGTTTTTTGAACGACCGCCAATCGCTCTTGCGCGAGTTGGATCAGCTCAATCGCCGCGCCGATGCCGACGGCCAAATTGCGGCGGCGGATGACATCCAGCAACAGGCCTACGAGGTGTTGCTCGGCGGTGGTGTTTCCAAAGCGCTCGATTTGTCGCAAGAAAACCCGCGCACGCTGGCGATGTACGACACGGCCAAGTACCACGGCGGCACACGATGGGATAAAGTGAAGCGCGGCAAATCCGGCCTGTACAATGCGCAGGCCAGTACCATCGGCAAACTGCTCCTGCAGGCGCGGCGGTTGTGCGAAGCCGGTTGCGGATACGTCACCATCCACGCCAGCTACGCCGGTGTGTGGGACATGCACGCGGACGGCAACAATCTAAACATGACCGACGGAATGGAGGCGGTCGGCCAAAGTTTTGACCACGCCGTGGCCGCCTTTATCCGCGACTGCGAAGCGCGCGGGTTGTCCGACAAAATTCTCCTCGTATGTTGTGGCGAAATGGGCCGCACCCCGCGCATCAACAAACGCGGCGGACGCGATCACTGGGCACGGCTTGCCCCGTTGCTCCTCTACGGCGGCGGAATGGGCGGCGGCAAGGTAATCGGCCAATCCGACAAACAAGGCGGCGAGCCAAACAGCACACCGTACGACCCCAGTCATCTCATCAGCACCATCCTACGCACCGTCATCGACCCCGCCCAACTTCGCCTCCTCCCCGCTATCCCTCAGGAAATCACCCAACTCCTCGAACACGATCCGATTGGTGGCTTGGGCGTGTGACCTTACGCGCGGTCATTTTCCTCCAGCATTAACTCGGAAACATCGCGCACTTGCACGGTCTCATCTTTCGCAGCGATGCCGTCGGTCATCATGGTCATGCAGAAGGGGCAGGAGACGGCGACGGTTTTGGCGCCGGTGTCGAGGGCTTCGGTGATGCGGCTGGCGCCGATGCGTTCTTCGGCGGCGGCGTCGAACCACATGCGGCCGCCGCCAGCGCCGCAGCAGGCGGTTTGGCAGCCGGAGCGGGGCATCTCGGTGATTTCAGGCAGCAACGCGCGCGGGGCTTCGGTGATTCCGTTGACGCGGGCGAGGTAGCAGGGGTCGTGGTACGTCACGCTTTCGCTCATCACAGCAGCGGCTTTTAGTTTTTTTGCGGCGACAAGTTCGCCGAGGAATTGGCTGTGGTGGATGACTTCGTAATGGCCATCGAACTGCGGGTAATCCTGCCGCAATGAATTGAGGCAGTGCGGGCAATGGGTGACGATTTTTTTGACGGCGTGTTTCGTGAAGGTCTCGATGTTAGTCATCGCCAGTTCTTGAAAGAGAAATTCATCGCCCATGCGACGGGCGGATTCGCCGGTGCAGCGTTCTTCTGGGCCGAGCACGGCAAAATTGACTTCGGCGCGTTGCAGCAACTGCGCGACGGCGCGGGCGACCTTCATCGTGCGGCGATCGTACGCGGCCGAACAGCCAACCCAATAGAGCACATCGAAGCCGGGATTATCCTGCACCGTCGGCACGTTGAGGCCCTCGGCCCACGTGAGGCGTTCGGTGGCGGGGAGTCCCCACGGGTTGCCGGCGCGTTGCATTTTTTGCAGGGAGGCGGCAGGCGCACCGCGCAGTTCGCCTTCGCCAATGAGATGGCGGCGCAGGTCGGTGATGTAATCGGCGGGACGAACGCCAAGCGGGCAAATGTCGTTGCACGCATTGCAGGTGGTGCAGGACCACAGCGTCTCCGCGCCAATGGTTTCGCCGTGCAACGCAGCGGGCGCGGCAGCTTCCATGTGACCGCGCAAGTCTTGGACAAGGTCGCGTGGCGAAAGCGGCTTGCCCGCCTCGTGTGCGGGGCACAAATCCTCACAGCGCCCACACGAAACGCACGCATCCAGCCGCAGTAAATCGCGCCGGGTAAATTGTTCGAGTTGCCCCACGCCCACCTCGCCGGTTTCCTCCACTTCCTCCATCGAGATGGCCTCCATTCGCCCGAGCGGTTTGGCTGGCAGCGCAAGGCTGAACACCGCGGCGATAGCGTGCGCCAACCGACAGAACGGCAGTGCCGCGATGAACCCAAACGCCACCACCGAGTGGAACCACCACAGGCCCCAATGGATGGAGCTGACGTTGCCTTGATTCACGCCCGCCGCGCCGAAGAGCTTGGCGCAGCCGTAGCCGACGTACGAGATGCCGGGCATCGGCGTGCTTTCGCGAATGATGCGCAGGCCTTCGATGAGATAACCGGTGACGCCCAGCACGATGATTGAGGCGAGCACCAACCAGTCGGCGGTGCGATGTTCCATCGAGCTTTCGCCGCCCATACGCCGCCGGGCGAACCACACCGCGCCGGCAATCATCAGCAGGCCAAAGGTGTCCAGCGTGATTTCGTAGATGACATAATACACGCCTTTATGAAACAGCGGCTCGG
>CAZJRV010000173.1:0-6261 GCA_964548235.1 uncultured Verrucomicrobiota bacterium | reverse complement strand
CAGGAAAAGGCGGACGCTCGCACCGCCCAAATAAAAAACCTCCATCGGCGGTAGGCCAACGATTGTGCTTGCGAAAACGGCGTCCTAGCGATGGGTGATGGCGGTGAGGTGAAAGGCGGGGTAAGGCTCGGGCAGGGTATAGTAGCCGGTGTGGTCGCCAAAGGGGCCTTCGTCGCGGAGGGGCTCGGTGGGGTCGACGTAGCCTTCGAGAACGATGTCGGCATCGGCGGGCACTTCGAGGTCGTTGGTTTCGCACTTGATGAGGGGCACGGATTTTTGACGGAGCCATCCGGCGAGCAGCAGTTCGTCCAGCCCATCAGGCAACGGCGCGCTGGCGCAAAAGGCGTATACGGGATCGCCCCCCAGAAAAACGCTAACAGGCATGCGCTCGCCCTTTTCATAATAACGGCGGCCGTGGCGGGCGGCGACTTTTTGCAACTGCCAATGCAGCGCGGTTGTCCGCTCATCAAAAACCTGCATGCGATAGAGGCCCAGATTGCGATCCCCGGTGTCGGGGTCGTGGGTGACGACGCAGGGGAGAGTGAGAAAGCGCCCCGCGTCTTGTGGCCAGCATTGTTGAATTGGAAAATTCAGCAGGGTTGAGAGTTGAGGATTGAGAGCTGAGGGATTCTGACTCCTGCCTTCTGTCCCCTCAAATCTGTGAACGACCTCTTTGCAGGGGCCGTCATTGACTTTTTTGGGTTTGGCGTGGCGGAGGTCAAGGGCGGTTCCGAGGAGCTTAAAGGTTTCGCCGAGACTGGTGGGGGGCTTGGCCTTTACGAGCTTGTTGAGTTCAGCGGCGGCGTCCTCAACGGTGTTGCGGCCGAGGACCATGGCCATTCTCTTTTCGCTGCCGTAGGTGTTGATGGCCAGCGGGATGGGGGTGGATTCGCCGTTGAGGGTCGGTTGTTCGAACAGAAGCGCTTTGCCACCGCCGGGCTTTTTCATTTCGCGGTCGGCAAGCTCGGTGATTTCTAATTCCGTGGCCACCGGCGCGGAAATGTGCTGCAACTCGCCTTCAGCCTCAAGCCGATTTAGAAAATCACGAAACGAATCAAATGCCATGCGGTCGGCAGGTTAGCAAATGAAGGCGGGAGTGGGAAGCGGGCGAATTCATGGATTGAATTCAGGGTGCGGCGGGATGACTGGAATCCCTCTGAAAGGACCCCCAGCGGGAGGGGCCAATTGGTTGTCTTTATTCTTGGGCTTGAGTGGGGCGTTTGTATTTGAGGGCATCCCTGGGGCCGAGCAGGAGGAAAATGGCTTGCCGGGAAGGCTCCAGTTTACCGTTTGCGGGGAATGATGCGTTGCTGTTGTTGTTCCTGCAATTCCTGCAGGCGCTCGATGACTTGCGGCGGCAATTCGCGGCCATTGATTTCGATGGCTTCCGCAATGCCGGGCCGCGGACGGTTGCGTCTGGCGGTGCGCGGGGCTGGCGTGAGAGTGGCGCTGCGTGGTTTGCCGAGGTTGAATTCCATCGTTCGGAAAACGCTCGCATCAAAGGTCGCCTCGCCAAAGATCGGGCTGAGGAGGGTAACCTTCTGGTCTTTCCATGCCTTGATCATGCCGGTAATGCGCCGGCTGCCCGTCAATGTGGCGCGCATGGCGCCGGCAGGGGTGGGCGGCGTGGCCACACTATCCCGGGCGAAATAAATGGTGCCCACCTTTTCGAGCACTATGGGCTCGGTATCAAAGCTGCTGGCCTTGAAATGCATTTGACCCTCCCGGATGGCCTGCAGCTTGCCGGAGATGGTGTCGCCATTGGCGAAGAGCACAAAATCCTCCTTGGCACCGGCGGCGCCAGTTGCCGTTTGTCCGCCGTTCACATTGCCGCTCCAAGGGCTGATGGTTAGCCGACTGATGCGCATCGGGGTGCTTGTGCGGGAGGTGAAGCTCAGGCCGTTGGCCAGCGGGGAGGCATTGGCAATGGCAGCATTCCATTGACCAACAAGTTTGCCGTTGACGAATGCCGTCAGGTTTTTCTTGGTGCCGTCATGGCAAAGGGCCACGCGTACCTTCTTGGGGCCGCTGCCGAATGGATATCTCGCATTGCTGGGTTGCAAGCGCCGGTTTTGGGCGGTGTTATTTATGCTAAAGTAGCGGTAAGCATACAGGTAACTGCTGGTGATTCGGATGCTGTAACAACTGCCGCTACTGTAGGAGGTCAGGTTATCGGTCAGGAACCCAACGTACAGGCTTGGGCTGCCGGGGCCCCATTCCAGGTCAAACTCCACTCGCACCTTGTTGGGGAGCTTTTCAAACTTGCGGCCGATGAGTGGGCCGCTGGTTTTGCTTTCAAATCCTCCATCGGCATATTCCCAGCTCAGCGTCCCGGATTTGGTCGCCGTCCAGCCCTTGGTTCCCTGGATACCCGCAAACAGGGAATTGCCCGAGACGACTCCCGGGGTAAGCACACGCAGGGCGCCCGGATCCACCGCCAGTTCGCCGGCGTACCATGTGTTAATGCGCAGCTTGCCTTTTTCCATTGCCAGCACTTCACCGGTCAAGCGATCCCCATTGGCAAATTCCAGAATCCCATTGTGGGTGCGGGCATTGGCCGGTGCCGGACGCATGGCAAAATTAATTTGCGCGAGTTTAGCCGGCTGGATTTGGAGGTCCGGTTGAATATCCGGGTGGCGCCAAGAGAGGCCTTTGGCCGGGTCGTACCCCAGGAATTTTCCCTGAATGACATTGCCGCTTAATAGCTTAAACGATTCCTCCTTTGTGTTTTGGGCAAAGGCAATCGGCTGGCTGGTGCTTCCGCCAGTTTTGGGAATCCATTTAAGGTTGGGCACCGGCGGCCGGAGGGGGATGGGCGCAGGCCCAACAGGTTGGCCAAATGCGGTGGCCGCTACGGCCAAGCCGAGCGCGATTAATAATTTATGTTTCATTTTGGAATGATTAAAAAATACTCTACCCGTTCGTTGAGCGGCGGCCATCAGCGGCGGGGCTTGATTTCCGGGTCACCGGGGGGTCGGTTTAATTGCAATTGAAGCGGGATTCGAAACCGATGTGGCACCGGCACGGCCCGTTGCTGTGGAACGACATTCCCGCCGCCAAGAATTTTTATTTCAGTTTGAGGGGTTGGGCTCCGGGTTACTTTCGTGGCTGCGGGGGAATCGAATTCAATGGATTGAAAGCCGTCCACATCAAATGAAGCTTCGCCAAAAAGCGGGCTGGTGGCGGTTATTTTGCCATCCTTCCAGCCTGTGATTTTCATGGATAATCTGCCTTCGCCCTTGAAGACCGCGCGGGCCATGCCTGATAGGGCAGGGATCGCTTGCACATGCTTTGAGGCACGATGAATCACACTCACTTTTTCTAGCCTTGTGTTCATCTCGCCAAAGCCGGATGTAAACCGGAGATTGCCGTCCGTGATGTCCGCCATTGCGCCTGTGATATGATCGCCATTGTTAAAAAGCACGTGGTCCTCTTTCTCTGCGGCGGGTTTTTTGGCTTTTGGGTCGGGCAGGTTCCCGTTCCAATCGGTTACCCGGATGCGGCTTAATGTCATTCGGTTCGTGGTGCGGGAGGTGAAGAGCATCCCCTTGCCGTCGCCGGGAAATTCGCCAAGGTTTTCCCATTTCTGAACCAGCTTATCGTTAATGAACAGGGCAATGGCCTTCCGTTTTGCATCCACCTTGATGGCCATGTGCGCATTGCCGCGAAAGTTGGTGAGCTGCACATTGTTTCCCACGCGGCCGCCGCGCACGCCTCCATTGTTGAATTGATAGCGCCACAGATAAACATAACTTTGGTTGAGGCGCAGGCAATAGCCGTTGCACATGCTGTAACTGTCTAAGGAATCGGTGAGGAAATTCACATACAGGTTCATGCTGCCGGTCCAGTCCAGGTCAAATTCTAGGCTGGCTCGTTCCGGCATTTCCTTCATCTGCCGTCCCACCATTGAGTTGCTGGTGGTGGATTCAAAGGTGCCGTTGGCCAGTTTCCACGTGGGGCCGTTTGCGGCCTGCTCAGGGTGTTTTTTCAATTGTTGCTGTGCTGCGGGTGGGAGTTGCGGAATCTTGCGCAGCGGAAGTCTTCCGTTTTGAGTGTTGGTAAAGGTCCAGCGCTTTGTGTCTTTCGGGCCTTCAAAGAATACCTTGTTGGCGGAGAAGCCGGGTTTGATGGATTTGACATGTGCAACTTTGATCGCCAGCTCGCCTGCATACCAAGTTTTCAAAACAAGCTTGCCATCCTCCATGCGCAGCAGGTCACCGGCAATCCGGTCTCCATTCGCCAGTTCCACCTGACAGGCATGATGATTCGCACGCACGGGCAGCGGCGCCACCTTGAAGTTCAGGCGGCTCACCCGATCCGGCAGGAAATGGAATTCTTTCGGGGAAAAATCCGGGTGTGACCACTTGAATCCCTTGTCCGGATCAAAACCCAGAAAGGTCCCATGAAAAGTCTCCCCCCGACGCGTCAACAGGTGTTCTTCTTTGATGGCGCGGCGCGGATTTCTGGAGGGAATGTTCACCGCGCCAGGCATACCATTGGCAGGGACAAGGAATCGTCCATTGATCTGCTTGCCGATGATAATATTTGGCACGGGCACTGGCGCGGGGCCTCTGGCCAGTTGCGGAGGGGGAACTGCCTCAACGAGGGAATTCGACAAGAACAGGGCGAAAAGTGGAATCACGCATTTCATGGGCCTCATACAACCTGATTTGACGGGTTTTGCCAAGAAAACTTCGCGGTTATTTGGGCTATTTTGCTGGGATGACTTTTTTGTTTTCCAGCGCCCTGAGCTTGGGCTCGATGAGGAATGCGCAGTACGGGTTGCCCGGATTCAACCGAAAATAATCCTGATGATGCACCTCCGCTTTGTAAAATTTTTTCAACGGTTCCAGCGTCGTTACGATCGGGCTTTTGAATTCCTTGGCCCATTCCTTGCGGCTTTGCTCCGCGATGGCCGTTTGCTTTTTGTCGTGCGGCATAATGGTCGACCGGTATTGTGTGCCAAAATCATTGCCTTGCCGGTTCAGCGTGGTGGGATCGTGGCATTGCCAAAACACCGAAAGGATTTGGTCGTACCCAATCTTCTTCGGGTCAAAATGAATCTGCACCACCTCCGCATGTCCCGTGGTGCCCTCGCCAATTTCCGCATAAGTCGGGTCCTTTGTCGTTCCGCCCGCATAACCACTCTCCACCTTGCTCACCCCCGGCAACCGCTCGAACACCGCTTCCAAACACCAAAAACAACCCCCACCTAAAGTGGCGGTTTCAGTCTTTGTTGGCTTCTCCGCGCTCATCAAAATTCCCGTGGTTAATAATAGGACAGCTGCCGCTTTCATCTGGAAATTTTCCCGTGCCACGCGCGCTTTGGCAATCTCTATTTGCTGCCGGGCTTCACCGCCTCGGTGTTTTGTAAATCTTCGGGGAGGCTATCCGCCTCAAAGGTTTCCACTTCCATAGCCAACAAACTGTGCAGTGGCACGTCGGGTTGATAATTGCCATTGGAGCGATCGACCACAATAGCGACGGCGCGGAGGTCAGCGCCTTGGGCGCGGACGATGTCGATGGTCTCCTGCAAACGTCCGCCGCGAGTAATAACGTCCTCGACGATCAGCACTTTTTCTTCGTGGGCCAAGGTAAAGCCGCGGCGCATCACGAGCGCGCCGTCGTCATCTTTTTCTGCAAAAACAAATCGCACGCCCAGTTGCCGCGCCACTTCCTGTCCAATCACCAACCCGCCCATCGCGGGGGCCACGACGGTGGTGATGGGTTCGCCCCGCACGCGGTCTGCCAAGGCCGCGCCGAGTTTCTCGACCACCGGCATTTGTTGCAGTGCCTGGGCGCATTGGAAAAATTGGCGGCTGTGCAGTCCGCTGCGCAGCACAAAATGGCCGTCGAGCAGTGCGCCGGTTTCGCGAAAAATCTGAAGTGCTTCCTCCTGCGTCATGCGCGGAAGGTAAAACGGCGAGGGCTGCGGAGGCAATGCATTGTTTTCAACTCGAAATTGGAACGTGTTTGTGGTGTAGTTTTCCCGTGCCGAGGAGGCGTAAATTAATAGCGGCAATTTTGTTGCTGCGGTTGTGCGTGGGCGTGGGCCGTGCGAGTGGCTGGACGAGGCGTCGCTGCTGTGCGTCGCGCCTGCGCACGCGCCGCAGAACGTGTCGGTGGAGGTGAGCAACAACCAGCTGCAGTTCACGTCCGACGGCGTCGCGTTCGAGTACCTGCGGCACACTCTGGTCGCCGCCGTCGTCCCCGCCTCCGGCCCCGTCGGAGGGGGCGCGCGGCTGACCGTGCGCGGCGCGC
>CAZJRV010000172.1:0-6285 GCA_964548235.1 uncultured Verrucomicrobiota bacterium | reverse complement strand
CGAGCAGTGTGGGTAAAATATTAAAACTGTCTTCGCCGGCGTTGTTGGGGAGTTTAAATTCGGTGATTGCTGCAATGGTGGCGAGGAGGTCGGTGAGGCAAATGGTCTGGGTGGCCGTGCGGCCGGCGGGGATTTTGCCGGGCCAGCGGGCGATGAAGGGCACGCGGTGGCCGCCTTCCCAATTGTCGCGCTTCACGCCGCGCCACGGGCGGGCGCCGTCGTGCTGGTGATCGCGACGCATGGCGATGGTGGTGGGCACCTCGGGGCCGTTGTCGCTGGTGAAAATGATGAGCGTGTTTTTGGCGAAGCCGTGTTGCTCGAGGGTTTTCATCAGTTCACCGACGATGTGGTCCATCTCGTAAATGAAATCGCCGTGCGGGCCGGCCTTGGTTTTGCCCTTGAAAGCGTCGCCGGGGAAGGAAGGCAGATGTACGGCCTGCATGGAGTGAAACAGAAAGAAAGGTTTGTCGGGGTTTTCCTTGGCGTGTTGCGCGAGGAATTCCTGGCTCTTCTTGAGAAACACCATGTCGACCTCCTCAAGATCGAAATCCGGCGCGATCATGCCGGGGCGGTTGTCGCGCGAGTACGGATGCTTGGGCAGCGGTCCGCGATCGACAATGCGCGTGGGCGGCACGGGAATCTTGTTGCCATCGATGTAGGCGTACAACCAATCGGTGGTGGGGCACGAGGCGGTGCCGAAGAATTCTTCAAACCCATGATCCAACGGCCCGCCCTTCAGCGCGCGTGAGTAATTGATTCGTTTCACAGCGGTCAGCCCGTTTTGATGGATAGCTTTGCCGGCCTTGTCATACGCCGTGAGGCCCACGTGCCATTTGCCGAACATGGCGGTGGCGTAGCCCTGTTGCTTCAGCAAGCTGGCGAGCGTGAGGCGGCCGGGATTGATCAGGCACGGCCCGCCCACGCCGGTGAACACGCCGCGATAGTTCAGCCGAAAGGCCATGCGCCCGGTGAGCAGGCTGTACCGAGTGGGCGTGCAAACGGTCGAGGGACTGTGCGCATCAGTAAAGCGAATGCCCTCACGCGCCAAGCGATCCAAATGCGGCGTGGGCACTTTGCTTTGCGCGTTATAGCAACCCACATCGCCGTACCCGAGGTCGTCGGCGAGAATCAGCAGAACGTTCGGCTTGCCAGCAGCAGATGTTGAAACGCCTAAGGCAAAGAGAACGTAAAGGACAAAAGTTTTCATTCTGAATAAGCGTTGGGGATCGTTGGCCAGTTAATTGAAGCGATTTGGATTTAGTCGCATTCAAGGCACGGTCTTTTCTGCGGTATCTCCTTCGGCGGCAGATGGCG
Organism: uncultured Verrucomicrobiota bacterium; assembly: GCA_964548235.1. Taxonomy (GTDB): domain Bacteria; phylum Verrucomicrobiota; class Verrucomicrobiia; order Limisphaerales; family UBA1100; genus JACNJL01. The sequence goes on along the minus strand of CAZJRV010000172.1, from coordinate 4,971 downwards.
CATTCATGGCTTCCCGTTCCAGTTCTTCGGCAGATTTTTTCTTTTGGGTGGATGACCAAGCAACCCATTTTCTCATATAATGAGCCATCATCCCGCCGATCAACAGGAAAAATGCTGCAAACAACAACGGCGCCAATTGATTTCCATCTTCGAAATCAAACCCGCCTCTGGACCATCCGATCCCCAACCCGATTGCCAAACATAAAATTCCGATCCCGTTCAGCCCGTACATCCAAGGCACCGTTTCGCCGGGCCAAAACATGTTAGCTCCGCAGACTTTGCAATTGTATCTCGATGTGGTTGAAGTCGTACCAGAGCTTGTATGATGGGTGGAGGTTCCATAGTCATAGTCATGGTGCGCTTTGCAGCTCGGGCACCAGTATGCCTTGGTGTTGGGAATGAACGGGTTTGCTTTGGGCTCTTCGTTTTCAGACGATGAGAAGGAATCTTCCTGAGATTCGGGCAATTCGTGTTCAGATTGTGACATCTCTTATTCCTGACTTTCGATACAACGCATGATTGTTACGAAATGATAGGGTCAGCGCCCAGATTGTCACTTCAAAATCTTCTCAAGCCCCTCGAGGTTTTCCTTTAGGGCAATTTCAGTGTCGGTGTCATTACGATGATCAAGGATGCCGATGGGGCCGGTGTAACCAGATTTGCGGATGGTGGCGATCATTGCTGCCTCGTGCCGGCCGCGGCCGAGTTGGAGAATCTTCGGATTGGCACTGTCGTTCATGCCGTTGAGGTTGAGGCACAGCAAGTAGGGTTTCATCTGTCGCAGCGATTTCTCGAAATCCGCAATGTGCCCGTGGCCGTGGTGCAGGTTGTAAACGATGCCCACGTGCTTGGCATCGTAATGCTTGTGCAGATAGGCGCACACTGCCGCAAGATTGGCCGGCTCGCCGCTCCAGCCTCCGTGATTGTAGAGGCCCAGCTGGCTGCCCATCTTTTGGGTGCGCGCCACCAGCGGCAACAACCCCTTGGCCGCGGCGGCCACCTTGGCTTCCTGCGTGTCGCCCTTGGGCTGCGGGAACATGTACCACACTTGGGGTGAAATTTTGTGTTTCTCAAACAGCTTGAATGCCTTTTCATGCACGCCCCAAAAGGCGGTGAATTCCAGCCCGTGTTTTTTGTACTGGAGAATCTCTTCCTCAAACTCCGTCACGTGTTTCGCGCGCCAGTCATACGCCACCCGCTTGAGGCCCAGCCGTTTGAGCATCGCCGCCCGCTCAGCGGGGCCGCGTTGCTTGGCGTCGAAGGGCACGATGCACCAGGCGACGAGTTTGTCCTTGGCAAAATTGTCGGCGGTACTTGAGTCTGCGCCCAAACCCAAGGCGAGCAGGATGACAGCCAGCCGGTTCATCGGTTCATAATGGCCTCGATCTCGTCCGGCTCCACCGGCACTTTGGCCATCAGATTCACAGGACCTTTTTCGGTGACGACAATGTCGTCCTCGAGGCGCACGCCGAAGCCTTCGTCGGGCAGGTAAATGCCCGGTTCCACGGTGAGCACAGTGCCGGGGGCGAAGGGCTCGTTTACGTTGCCGACGTCGTGCACGTCCAGCCCCAGCGGATGGCCAAGGCCGTGCATAAAATATTTGCGGCAGGCGGGGTTGTCGGGATCCTGTTTTTTCACCTGCGATGGCTTCAGCAGGCCGAGCTTCAGCAACTCTTCATTCATGTGATCCTGTGATTCCCGGGTCCAATCCTTGTGCAGCTTGCCCACGGTGGCGCCGGCGATGCTCGCGCGCATCACGCGCAGCACGGCGTTGTACACTTTCTTTTGGCGGCGACTGAATTTGCCGCTGACGGGAATGGTGCGTGTCATGTCCGCACAATAATTGGCGTAGCTGGAGCCGACGTCCAGCAGCAGCAGTTGGCCCTTTTTGCAGACTTGATCGTTCTGCAGATAATGCAGCACGCAATTGTTTTTGCCCGCGGCCACGATGGGGATGTAGGCGAACTTGCCGCGGCGCTTGATGAACTCGCGCGACAGCTCGGCTTCCACTTCGTATTCCATCACGCCCGGCTTCACAAACCGAAGCAGCCGACGGAAACCTTTGGCCGTGATGTCCACCGCCTCCTTGAGCAATTCTATTTCAAGATCCGTTTTCACCACGCGCAGCTCGTGCAGCAAAGGCGCCAGCCGGCGATAGGTGTGCAGCGGGAAATCCTTTTTGCATTTGGCAATAAACCGGTCATCGCGCGTTTCCACATTCACCGTGGCGCGCTTGTGTTCGTTGGTGTTCAGGTATGCGCTCTCCGCCTCGCACATCAGCGCCCGGAACATCCCGGGGAATTCCGTGAGCCATTGCACATTCTTGATGCCCGAAATTTTCCGCGCATCCGCCTTGCTGTGTTTGTATCCCTCCCAAATCGTCAGGTGCTCATTGGGTTGGCGCACAAACAAAATTTCCCGGTGCTTCGCCTCCGCCGCATCGGGGAACAGCAGCAGGATGCTTTCCTCCTGCTCAATGCCGCTCAGGAAAAACAGATCCGCATTCGGCTGCATCGGCACCACGCCATCGGCATTGGTGGGCAGGATGTCGTTGGCGTTGAGCACCGCCAACGCCTTCGGTGCCATCAAGTCGGCAACGCGCTTGCGGTTTTGAATAAAAAGTTTCGATGGAATGGGTTTATGTCGCATGGCAATTCAGCGGCGACAGAGTGCGCGAAACTCAAGGGCGCGGCAATGGTTTTCACCGATTTGAGGCGCTACTGATTCGGCGTCTCATAATCGTGCCGCTCGCGTGGGTCGTCCGAAAGATACTGCACGAATTCCCAATCGTTACCATCGGGATCCATAAAATAAACTCGCTTGCGGTGCGGATGATTATTGGGCGGAGTGGAATCTGCATAACCCGCCGCCGCCATCCGCGTGCGCAGGGCCTCGGCATCGTCCACCTCGAAGGCCAAATGATTCACACCCGGCTTGCCGGTGTACGGCTCCCAACGATCGGCCGGTTCCACGCTGGATTGATTAAGCGCGAGGTACGATTCATCCGTGCCCACGTGCACCCAGCGCGCGCCATCCGCATCGCACCCCTCATGCCGGATGGCAAACTCCGGAAAGGCCGTCTGCACAAACGCCAGCGTCGCGTCAATGTCTCGAACCAACAGGTTGGCGTGTTCAAGGCGGGGGTTCATTTCAATGGACCATTTTTCACTTCAAGCGCGGAGCTTTTTGGATTTGGCCATTTTGGTGCAGCACAAGGCGGAGAATGTTTCCATCTTTGTCGCGCTCGAATTTCACGGTGGCCTCGACGGCTTTTAAGAAAAACTCATCGGCCGCCTCGGGGAAAACCTCAATGCGGTTTTGGCCGCCGAGCTTGACGTAGAGTTTGTCGCCTTCGCGCGTGACGACCAATTTAGCTTTGCCGAAATCATACCTGCCCACGTAATCATCATAATTTTTGCCGATGAGTTTTTTGTCCACCACGTGGACGGGCTTGGGCGTCATATCTTTTTCGAGAAAAAGATCCGCGAGGCTGCCCATCATTCGACCCGGGTTATAGCCGGGGCCGGCGTTGGTGAGGACGACGATTGTTACGTCTTGGTCACGCGCCCGGCCCAAGCTGCATTGGAAACCTTGCAGCCCGCCCCCGTGACTAATAATCCGCACGCCGCGTTTTTCGCTGATGCCCCAGCCGTAGCCATAGTTTTTCGTTGATCCATCCGCGAGCTTCACCGGCGTGAACGCCGCGCTCAGACTTTCTTTTTTCAACACCTTGCCATCAAAGATGCCTTCATTCCAGCGATGCAAATCGCCGGTGGTGGAATATAGTGCTCCCGCACCCCCGGCCCAAGTCATGTCCCAATTGTTCGAGAGCTGAAAGCCGATCAATCCCTTGGCGTATCCGAGCGATTCGCCTTCCGGCTCCGCCCCGGCCACGTGTATGCCGGTTCGGGTCATTCTCAGTGGTTCAAAAAATTCCTTTCGTAAAAACTCATCAAAGCCTTGGCCGGAAACTTTTTCGACAATCAACCCCAGTAACAGGTAGCCGGAATTGCAGTACTCCCATTTTTCGCCGGGTGCAAAATTCACCTTCGCCTTTTGGATGGCCGGGATGAGCGTGGCCAAGTTTGCCGGTTTGCTGACCTGCAAAGCGAAGAATGGATTCGATGTGTAGCTGTACATTCCCGAGGTATGCGTCAGCAAATGATGCAGCGTGATGTTCTCTCCGTTGGGCCACTCCGGATAATATTTTGACAGTGAATCCTCCACGCTCAACTCGCCGCGTTCCTGCAGCTTGAGAATGGCCGCGGCCGTGAATTGTTTCGAAACGGAACCAATGCGAAAGGTGGTGTTCGGGGTGTTCACCTTTTTGCCTTTCACATCGGCCAATCCATATGCCTTGTTGAAAAGCACGTTGCCCTCGCGTGAGACCAGCACGGCGAAACCGGGATGGGTTTCCTTTTTTAACTGACTCGCCATCAGCGCATCCGCCTGTGTCACGAGTGTTGGATCGACAGAAGGCGCGCTGGTTTGGCAACCAAGCAGGCTGAACAAAAGAAGACTGAGGGTGAATAATTTGGTTTTCACAGCGGTTCGTTGCCCTTCAACAACGCTTCAAAGCAGCCTTTATTCCCAATTATTTTTTCCGGGGCACAGCCGGTTTAAAATCCGGATTGGGCACGGGCATTTTGGCGTGCATTGTTTTCTGCCACGCGGCGAGCTTGGCGCGGAGTTCAGCGGCTTTCTTGGGGTGGCTTGCGGCGAGGTTTTTTTGTTCGCCGATGTCGTTGGCGAGATTGTACAGCTCGAATTTTTTGTGGTGATAAAACTCGATGAGCTTCCAGTCGCCATCGCGGATGGAGGCGCCGGGTTTCCATGCGGACCCGTGATAATGCGGGTAATGCCAGTACAGCGTGCGGTTGCCGGTGTCGTTGCCTTTGAGCTGGCTCACAAGGCTGTGGCCGTCGGCGTGCAGCTTGGGCTGCGCGGGCAAACCGGCCAGCTCGAGCATGG
>CAZJRV010000171.1:0-6381 GCA_964548235.1 uncultured Verrucomicrobiota bacterium | reverse complement strand
CTCAATCTCACCGGCCTGTTTGTTTTCTTTCTGTTTACCTGCATACTCATCAGCTGCGGCAAATCCGGCAAGGCCAAGCCGGAATCGGAAGATTCCTCCAAACCGCCAACACCAACCGTTGGGCCGAAGGTGACCAAGTTCACCCCGCAAATGGTGATGGACGCTATCGAGTATATGGCAGAGAAATTACCGGAGGAAGATCGCGAGGATTTTCTTGATGACAGTCCCCTCAAGGATTTGTACCGGATTACCGACAAGTTGAACCGAGACGTGGCCGAGGGGGAAATCAAGGTATCGGAAATCTCAGGCAAAGCCTTGGGCGAGGCGTTGTATCAAAAGATGTTTGGCAGCAAGCGAGGAGGTTTGGCTGGTGCCCGTGCCAAGGCCAACCGCATCAAGTGCGTGAATAATCTTAGTATGATCGGCAAAGCGATGCTGGGCTTTTCACAGGATAACGGGAGCCGAACGCCTTGGAATTTAATTCCCTCTCAACAGCGCAATCATTTTGGAACTAGTTCCCAAATAGAATATCTCGAAAAATTCACCGTTGGCAGCATTTTCGGGTTGTCGGCGGTGAAGGCTGAAGTTCAAACCGCCAAGATCCTTATCTCTCCTTGCGACAAGGGCAGGTTTGCCGCCAATGAAAAAGTGCAGGAAGATTGGCGTAACTACAACACCAAGGGCGGGCAGCCAATTCCTCATGATGGCCTCAGCTACGGCCTGTGCTTTGGCGGCGATTTTCAAAGACCCGCCACCGTGGTTGCCATGACGCGCAACCTCAGTACAGATGATCTGGCTACGGCTGGTTGGGTAGGTGCTGAGGATGCCAATCGCGGTATGGCTGGTCTGCAAGTGGGGCAAGGGCAAGTGGTGCGGGCCGATGGTTCCGCTATGCAATCAATCAATGCTGATCTAGGTGCTAATGGGAGAATCATCAAGGCTCACATAAACGCTCGCGGTGGCACCAGCCCTTTGGGCGCATCTAGGACCGGGGTGATACTGCCATATTAATCTTTGTTAGCCATCGCGCGCGGGCCGAATAGGCACGTGCCCAGTCGCACCATCGTGGCGCCTTCCTCGATGGCGATTTCGTAGTCGCCGCTCATGCCCATGGAGAGTTCGGGCAAGGGGGCGCCGAGTTTACTTTCGCAATCGGTTTTCACTGTGCGCAGTTTTTGGAAAAAAGGGCGGGCGCTTTCAGGCGACCGCGTGAAGGGGGCCATCGTCATCAGGCCGTGCAGCTCCAGCTGGGGAAAATCGAAAAAGGCCTCCATCGCTTCCACGGCGGTTTCGGCGGTGAAACCGTGCTTGCTGCCTTCGCCGGAGACGTTGACTTCCAGCAGCACTGGCAATGTTTTGGCGGCTTGTTCGCAGCGTTTGTTCAGCTCGGCGGCGAGGGGGAGGCTGTCCACGGCATGTAGCATTTCGAACAGTTCCACGGCGTCGCGGCATTTGTTCTTCTGCAAATTACCAATGAAATGCCAGCGGATATGGCCGGGGCAATCGGGGATTTTGGCCTTGGCCTCTTGCACACGGTTTTCGCCAAAGACTGTAAGCCCGCAATCGGCCGCCTCGCGGATGACCTCGGCGGTGAATTTTTTGCCCACGGCAATGATCTGCACCTCATCGGGCGAACGCCCCGCGCGATCACACGCAGCGGCGATGCGTTGCTGTACTTGGGCAAGATTGGCGGCAATGTCCGGCACAGGGGTTTTGTACAGGGAATCGAAGTTAGTGAGTAGGGAATAGTGAGTTGGGAGTAGTGTGTGCGTGACTACTCCCTACTCCCTATCTCACAATTCCCTCATGCAACATTGGCTGGTGAAACAGGAACCGGAAAAATATCCCTGGGCGCAGTTTATTAAAGACAAGGGCACGTACTGGGATGGCGTACGCAATTATCAGGCGCGCAACAACCTGCGAGCGATGGCCAAAGGGGATGGGGTTTTGTATTACCACAGCGTCAGCGAAAAAGCCGTGGTGGGCGTGGCGGAAGTGACGCGCGAGGCGTATCCGGATCCCACCGCCAAGGAGGGCGACTGGAGCGTGGTGGATTTGAAACCGGTGCAGGCAATGGCCACGCCCGTGACGCTGGCCCAAATCAAGGCCGAACCGAAGCTGGCGGGGATGGGGTTGTTGAAGCAAAGCCGCCTGTCTGTATCGCCCTTGAGCGCGAAGGAGTTTAGGCTGATTTTGAAGATGGGGGGCGTTTAGTTGAGGGTTGAGGGATGAGTGTTGAGGGTTAAACCAAGCTGCCGCTTAAATCTAGTTTCCCCTCATCCCTCAACCCTCAACCAATTTCACCATTCCCTCGACGTGGGCCCCGGCCCTCGCTATATTTCCCCCAAGATGCTCGCCGAACAAACCAACGCCACAACGCCGCCGGATTGGCAGACGTTGTGCGAGCCGGTGCAGCCGTTCCTCGACGAGGTCACCGGCCAGTTGCAGGCGGAGGTGGAAGTGTTCGATCCGCAGATCGCCACTTTCGTGCAATACGCGCTGGGCAGCCAAGGCAAGCAACTGCGGCCGTTGCTGGTGGCATTAAGTGGGCGCGCCGCGGGCGGACTGAATGCCGAGCACGCGCGGGCGGCGGTGATTATCGAGATGATCCATCTCGCCACGCTGGTGCACGATGACGTGGTCGATGGCGCCGAGGTGCGCCGCAGTCGCCCCACGCTCGCAGCCAATTGGGGCAACAAAGTTTCGGTGCTCGCTGGCGATTGTCTCTTTGCCGAGGCGCTGCAATTGGCGGCCAACATGCCCACGCAATCGGTGTGCGGCCTAGTGGCGCGCGCGGCCAAGGCGGTTTGCACGGGTGAAATTCGCCAGACCCTTCAGCGCGGGAATTTCCAACTGCAGCAGGCGGAGTACTTTGAACTCGTCGGCATGAAAACCGCTGAGCTGTTCGCGCTCGCCTGTGCGTTGGGCGCGCGTTTGTCGGGCGCGGACTCGGCCACGGAAGCGGCATTGCGCGAGTATGGCGATCAACTCGGCACCGCGTATCAGATTTACGATGATTGCGTGGATGTCTTTGGCGCGGAGGCCATCGCGGGCAAAACGTTGGGCACGGATCTTGCCACTGGCAAGGCGACGCTGCCGGTATTGCTGGCGCTGGAGAATGCCAATGACGCGGATCGAAAAGCATGGCTAGCGATGCTGAAGGATGGAGAGGCGCAGGCGGTGGTCATTCGCGAGCGGTTGATTGCGGATGGCATTCCCGCCGCCTGCCGCGACGTGGTGGCAGGCTACATCGCCAACGCCAAGGCGGCTGTGGAGAATGTGCCCACAGGCCACGAGCCTTTGCTCACGTTGACCGATTGCCTCACACAACAATTGGCGGGGTTGGACGATTAATCATCCCCGCCGCCAGCACGGCGGAACATGTAGGCTTCGCTGTTAAAATCCTTGAGCGTCACGCGCAGGCGATTTGAAAACTCTTGAATCTCCACCTCACTTTGGGCTGGCGGCTGCGCGTGGGGCCAGCGGAATTGAGTGACAAAAATATCTCCCCGCGCCTGCCAAGGGCCGGCCTGCAACATTCGGACGGAGTTCTGCATAAAATTTTTGGGCGACTCCGTTCGAGACAGGAGACCATCGGCGGCACGATGGGGTGGCGGCCGTGAGCCAAGTTGTTTGTATGCGAAATACTGGCCGTCCAAATAAAAATTTTTTTCCGAAAAACTGAGCAAAATGAACCGGCTCAAGGCATCGAGATAAGCCCGCAGTTTTTCCTTTTCGCGCTCATTCATCCCGCCGTACATCGACTCGAACTGCTGAAACGTCGCCGGCACATCCAGCTCCCAGCCGCCCAGCAGCACGGGGAGTTTTTGGGCGTGCAAAGTGTCCGGGTTGTACAGGGAGGAATTGCCGGTGCGGAGGTACTCGTGCAAATCTGCGGTGTCCACCTGGGCCAGTTTTTTGCGGAGGTCAATGTCTGCCATCGCGTTGCGCACGTGGTGATTGTGCAGCAGTTGAGAGGGAGTGACTTGGTTTTGAAGATCGGTGCTGAGAAACGAGTTGGTGTTGCTGAGGTGCAGCAGGTGGTACAGGTGCTGTGTGTGTGCCGCCTCCACTAGGGCGGGGTACGCCACCAGGCGCGTTCGAATGGTTTGCAGGTTTGATCCGCGCAGGTTGTGATAAAGCAGTCCGCTGATATCCGCGGCATCATAGTAACGGGCACTGGCCGGATCAAACAGGCGCGCGAATTTGTCGAGGCCCAGCGTGCGAAAATCGCGGTGCAACCGGGCTGACAGCCGATAACCCACCGGCTCATTTTCCGCCATTGCGGCGTTGGGGCGCATTTGTGAGGCGGCATAGCCCAGCGGCGTTATGATACCCGCCAACAGCATGAGATATAGCACCCCCATGATGCCGCCGAGCGTGATGCCGGAGATGGAGTTGACCCGCTCCCACTCGGCATGGCGCGCGGTGCTCAGCGTGTGCTTGATGTGCAACTCCAGTTTGCGGTGCAGCGGATGCGTGCCGGCCAGCACGGCCACCATGAAAATCACGAACGCCCAGAGTTTGCCCACGCCCAGTTCCCACCACAACGGATGCGCGGGAAATTTGACGAGGTTGCCCAGCACGCCTTCGAGCATCGGCGCCAGAATGAGCGCCAGCAGTGTGCCCACAAACAACAACCCCATGCGCAGGCCGTCTGCCAGCAGGCCAAGCATCGTGAACGCGCCCACCACGAGCAGGAACAACATCAGGGCTGAGTCGCCCGGAAAAAGGCTGAGTGCCAGCACGCAGGCACCGTATCGGTTGCATTGCCAAAATGCACTCCAAATCCGCTGGCTTGAAGTGTGCGCTGGCTTCGTGTATTGGAAACTGAATGTTGCGGACGGGATGCCGTCCATTGGCAGGAGGAATCCCCACCATAATGACAGGCAACGACAATTCAACTGCGAACGAGGACCAGCCGGATCGGCGGCAGTTTATCAAGGGTGCTTCATGCGTGATTGGTGCGGCCATCGGTGCGGTGCCGATGGCGGCCGGCGTACGCGTGGCGCTCAGCCCGCTGGCGGACAAGGAAGCGGCCACGGGCGGGGCAATGATTCGGCTTGGGGATTTGGGTGATTTGGATCCCGGCGTGCCGAAGAAATTTGCCATTGTGGCTGACAAGTCTGACAAATGGACGCGCTACAAGGATGTGCCGGTTGGCGCGGTGTATCTACTGAAAAATGAAATGAACGAGGTCACCGCGTTCAATACCGTGTGTCCGCACCTCGGCTGCTTTGTGGATTACCGGCCAGAGGAACAGGATTTTTTCTGCCCGTGCCACGACAGCAATTTTGCGCTGGATGGCAAGATGAAAAAAGGCGTGAGCCCGCGCGGAATGGATGAGCTGAAACTGGAAATCCGGGATGCCTCCGAGGTGTGGGTGAAATTTCAGCACTTCAAGGCCAACTCCAAGGAGCAAATTCCCATTGGATAAATGGAGCGGTTGAAACAACTTTACGGTTGGTTGGATCACCGCACGGGGATCAAGGATCACATCCGCGAGGCGCTGTTCGAGACCGTCCCGGGCGGTTCGCGTTGGCGCTATGTGTGGGGCAGCACGCTGACGTTTACGCTGATGATCCAGTTTATTACCGGCATTTTTCTGTGGATGGGCTACAGCGCCAGCGGGCAGACTTCGTGGGAGAGCGTTTATTACATCCAGGAACACATGACCGGCGGCCACTTCCTGCGCGGGTTGCATCACTGGACCGCGCAGGTGATGACCGTGCTGCTGGTGTTGCACCTCATGCAAGTGGTCATCGATGGCGCGTACAAGGCGCCGCGCGAAATCAATTTTTGGTTCGGCCTCATCCTGCTGAAACTCGTGCTCGCCCTGTCGCTCACCGGCTATCTTTTGCCATGGGATCAAAAAGGCTACTGGGCCACAAAAGTCGCCACCGACATTCTGGGTAGCACACCGTTCATTGGTGAATCCCTCAAACAACTCGTGCTCGGCGGCGCGGATTATGGGCACCACACCCTCACGCGATTCTTCGCGCTCCACGCGGGCGTCCTGCCACTGGCGGTCATCGGGCTGACTGCGGGGCACATTTACCTGTTCCGCCGGCACGGGTTGACCCCCAAGAAGCCGCTCAAGAAAGCCGACGAATATTTCTGGCCCGAACAGGTGCTTAAAGACGCCGTGGCCTGCCTTGCCGTGCTCGTCACGATTCTCGTGCTGTACTTTGCCTTCAATGGCGCGCACCTCGATGCCCCGGCCGATCCTTCCTCCGCCTATCCCGCGCGGCCGGATTGGTATTTCCTTTTCCTGTTTCAATTCCTGAAATATTTCCCCGGCCACTGGGAAGTGCTTGGGGCCATCGTGTTGCCCGGCATTGCGATGACGCTGGTTTTCCTGATGCCCATCATCGGCAAATC
>CAZJRV010000170.1:0-6472 GCA_964548235.1 uncultured Verrucomicrobiota bacterium | reverse complement strand
ATGCATATAACATATATTGTGCGAAATGCAGATATGGGCTGAGGTGAGGAATCTGTGTGGTTTATCGGTGGCTCCAGCCGAATCTTGGGGACAGCGGTGGCCAATAGACAAACGAGGATTTGCCGATGACATTGCGTATGGGCAGTTGGCCCCAAACCCGGGAATCGGAGCTGTTGGTGGTATTGTCTCCAAACATCAGGTAGTGGTTTGGTTTAATTTTAAGCTCGGATTCTGAATTTGGGAAAAGCGGTGCCAAATTACCATGGGCACTGGGATGACTGTTGTTGACGTGACCAGAGTATACTGAATCAATTGCATTGGTTAATGGCCGTGTAATGACCTGGCCATTGTCTGTGTCAATCGTAATGGGAAAATCGTACAGAAATTCAAATCCAGAATGGTGTGAATTTAAGCGTTTGCCATCAATTCGAATATGACGATCCTGGCCAATGGAAATGGATTCGCCGCTTAGAGCGACCAGCCGTTTGATGTAAAAAATTTCAGGCGCATTGGGGTCACCGGAAACAGGAACCCCTTTAGTGCCGAATACGCAAATGTCTCCCCGCCTTGGTCTGCGGAAATTAAAGGTAATTCGATTCACGAATAAATGGTCCCCGGTTTTGACTCTTAATTTATAAACATATTCTCCCTTACCATATACTTCACCGACGCTGGGTTGACCGTAGTCGGAAACAGTTCCGCCTCTAAGAACAGGTTTTTGATGTGAATCCAGGGGGGGAAACCATTCGGTCTTTTGAACAATGACGCCATTGTCTAGATCCTTGAATACGAGAATCTGTTTCGAAATGAACGGGAAAATGGACTTGGGTGGGTTGATTTGTATCAGCTGCCAACTGCCCTCAGCTTGCATGGAGTGATATGAATATCCGCGTAATTTGTCTGCCGCCTTGCCGCTTTTCCCGGGAAGACGAAAGGTCACAGTGAACTTCTGCTCGTCCAAATTGCTGGAAGTCGAGAGCTTAACACGTTGATTGTCCAGGAAACGAGTTATTGTGGCTTGTTCGCCGCTCGCAAAGGAGACGGCACGACCGATGTCACGCGGACGGAAGGCGGGTTCGATTGCATGCAATACCCCCTGCTCCACCCTGCCGGTGCCGTGGTGATCCATCAGGTTTTCGATAGTGATGCCATAAAGTGTGGGCTGCATGGAACCGGTTGGGATTTTGAAGGGCTGGAAAAAGAAGGTGCGGAAAGCCAGCACCAGCACTGCGACAACGAGGAACATTTCAACCCAGTCGCGCGCCTTGGGATCGGGGTAAGGAATCAACACACGATCGGCGACAACCATCATCTTATTCATTTCATCCGAAAGCGCATTTTTGTCAACTGGTCCGGTGAGCTTGGCATTGAGTGCGTTCAAGGCACCTTGCAGCTCATTCACCCGCGAGGGTTTGAGGAGATCGCGCTGGGCGGCAAGCAGTTTGATGACTTGCTTGTGAAGTTCCACGGCGTCGCGGAGGGTTTTGGAAATAAACCAGCGCCAGTTTTTTGTCATGTTATGCCTTGAGAACTTTGATGAAAGCATCCTGCGGAATGTTAACGGAGCCGATGGCTTTCATTCGTTTTTTGCCTTTTTTCTGCTTTTCCAATAATTTGCGTTTACGGCTGATGTCTCCGCCGTAGCATTTGGCGGTGACGTCCTTTCGTACCGCGCCGATAGTTTCGCGTGCGATCACGTTGCCGCCAATGGCGCCTTGAATGGCGACTTTGTATTGCTGGCGCGGGATGACTTCCTTCAATTTGGCAGCGAGCGCCCGACCGCGGGCGGTGGCTTTGTCGCGGTGGACGATGCTGGAGAAGGCGTCCACGCCCTCCCCGTTAACCATCATGTCCAGCTTTACCATGTCAGCTTGTTGGTATCCGGCCGGTTCGTAATCCATACTGCCGTAACCACGGGTGATGCTCTTGATGCGGTCGTGAAAGTCAATGAGGATTTCGTTCAGTGGCAGCGTGCCCTCAAGCATCACGCGGGTGGCATCGAGGGTTTCGGTGTGTTCCAGAATGCCCCGCTTCTCGCTGATGAGATTCATCATGTCGCCAATGTTTTCGTTTGGGCAAATAATGAAAAAACGAACAATGGGTTCTTCGATCCAGTCGATGATTGAAGGATCTGGCATATGCGCGGGATTATCGACCTCCTCTTTGCCGCCATCGGTGAGCACTACCTGATAAATCACGCTTGGGTAAGTGGCAATGATGTCCATGTCGAACTCACGCCGCAGGCGTTCCTGGATAATTTCCAAATGCAACAGACCAAGAAACCCACAACGAAACCCAAAGCCCAGTGCCACTGAGCTTTCTGGCTGATATGCAAAAGCGGGGTCATTGAGCTGCAGTTTTGCAAGGCTGCCCTTGAGGCTCTCGAAATCAACGGAGTTTATGGGGTAAATTCCGCTGAAAACCATCGGTTGCACTTCCTTGAAACCTGGCAAAATAGGCGCGGGATCGCTGGTGTCCGTGATAGTGTCGCCCATTTTCACATCACGCGGGCTACGGATGTTGGCGGTGAAATAGCCAGTTTCACCCGGGCCAAGGTAATCGCGGGTATAAGGTTTGGGGTTGAAGCTGCCGACTTCTTTCACTTCGATTGTTTTTTGGGAATGATGCAAACGCACCCGAATGCCGGGCCGCAAGTCGCCATCAAAAATACGCACATGGATGATGACGCCCTTGTATGGATCATAAACTGAATCATACCCAAGAGCTTGAAGTTTGCCATCCGCAGTGGGCTTGGGTGGCGGCACCAATTCCACGATGGCCTCCAGAATATCCTCGATGCCGATGCCCTCCTTGGCGCTGCACGGGATGGCATGGTCGCCCGGGATGGTGAGCACATCCTCAATTTGTTTGATGGCATTGGGCACATCAGCGTGCGGTAAATCAATTTTATTGATGATAGGAATGACCTCAAGCCCCTGCCGATTGGCGAGATGCACATTGGCGACCGTTTGCGCCTCCACGCCCTGTGCGGCATCGACAATTAGCAGCGCGCCTTCACACGCGCTGAGGCTGCGCGAAACCTCGTAGGAAAAGTCGACGTGCCCCGGCGTATCGATGAGGTTCAGCTCGTACTCGTGGCCGTCTTTGGCGGTGTACATCATCGTCACCGGATGCGCCTTGATGGTGATGCCGCGTTCGCGTTCGAGATCCATGGAGTCGAGAAGCTGATCTTCCATCTCTCGCGCACTCACCGTATTTGTGCACGCGAGAAGACGATCGGACAACGTGGTTTTCCCGTGGTCGATATGGGCAATGATGCTAAAATTTCTTATGTATCTGGGGTCCATCCTTGAATCCTTCAAACGCGTCCGCGAGACGATACCCGCTATCTGCGTCATGAAAAGAAAATACCTACCGAAGTGATGCGCGCGCGAGATTTTCGCCCTGCTCCAATAACTGTGACACGCCGGCATCGGTCGGTGCCTCGGCATAAATGCGAAGGATGGGTTCGGTGCCGGATCCACGCAGCATCAGCCAACAACCGTTGCGGGCAGTGAATTTTATACCATCATACGTTTGCAGCCGTTCCACCGGTGAGCCTAGCAACTGTTTGGGGGGATGTGCCGCGCAATTTTCCATCAACTGTCCGCGTTTTTCCATCGGGAAATGAGTGTCCAGACGGTCGTATCGGTGCGGTGAAAATTCACTGTCCAACCGGGCAAGCAGTTTGGGGAGCGGCTGTTTCTCCATCGCGAGCAATTCAAGCATCATCAAGCCCGCCAACAATCCATCGCGTTCGGGCACGTGATTTGGGAATCCGACGCCGCCGCTTTCCTCAAAGCCGAGCAACACGTCGCCGCGCAACATTTCTTCACAAATGTATTTGAAACCGACCCCCGTCTCGGTTAATTCAAGGTCATATCGGCGGCAGATAAGATCCACCATCGAAGTAGTAGTAAGCGCTTTCACCACCCTCCCCTGCCCTTGCCGGCGTAAAATAAAATGCTCAAGCAGGAGGCAAATAATTTGGTGCGTGGTAAGCGCATTGCCGCGCCCATCCATTCCGCCTATACGGTCGGCATCGCCGTCAGTGACGAGGCAAAAGTCCACAGGATTGCGATGGAGTGCTTCCGCTGTTGATCTGTAATTGCGTGCGATGGGTTCTGGATGGATGCCACCAAAATTAGGGTCGTGCGTGCCGTTGTATGTGGTGACCTTGCAGTTTGTGTTTTCAAGCAGTTTTTCAAAGCACCCCGCCCCGACACCGAATAGCGCCTCGTGGCCAAATCGCAATCCGCTTTTGGAAATGAGTTTGAAGTCCACGAGTTTGCGCAGTGCGCGATAATAGCGTGGGCGAACATCTTCCACACGAACCAGTTTGCGCGAGTGAGCTTTTGTGAAAGACATCGAACGCACAGGATGCTTCCCGACAAGCGCTTCCACACCCCGGCACGTTTCTGGATCCGCCGGGCCGCCGTGGTGGAGCTTGAGTTTGTAGCCATTGAAACGCGCGGGATTGTGGCTGGCAGTGAGCATCACCCCCGCCCTGCTCTGCCCTGCCTTGACCGCCCAGGACACTGCGGGCGTTGGGGTAGGCGTATTGGTCAAAATCACTTCAAAGCCATTGCCGGCCAGAACCTCGGCCACAGTCATTGAAAATTCGTTTGAAAGAAACCGGCGGTCATAGCCAACCACCATCCGCTTGCGGGTAGTTTGTGTTTTACGGCGGCGAAAATAATCTGCTGTGGCCTGCGTCACAGCGCGGACGTTGGCAAAAGTGAAATCTTCAGCTATCACCGCGCGCCAACCATCGGTTCCGAATTTGATGTTTGGATTTTGCGCAGCCATTAGTTGCGTTTGCGGTTTTTCTCAACTGACTCACGCATTCGCGTCACAGCTTGTTTCATGTTACGGCTACCAAAGAGCCCGGTGCCGCTCACAAAAGTATCGGCACCCGCGCGCGCGCAATCGGCAGCGGTGGCCAATTCCACCCCGCCATCCACCTGAATGCGGTAGCCGAGTCCGCGTTGTTGGCGCCATTCCCACGCTTGTTGCACTTTGGGGAGGCATTCGCTCATAAAAGATTGGCCGCCAAAACCGGGATTCACGGTCATGACCAGGAGGAGATCAATTTTGTCGAGGTACGGCTCAGCGGCGGTGATGGAGGTGGGCGGGTTCACGGCAAGGCCGACTTTCAAATTGAGATTGCGGATTTGCCAGATGAGATCATTTACTTTTTGATCGAGTTCGGCATGAATGATGATTTGTTCACCGCCGGCCCTGGCAAAGGGCTCGATGAGAATCTCCGGACGAGTACACATTAAATGAACATCAAAAAACATTTTACTTTTTGGCCGGAGCGTTTTCACAACATCCGGCCCAAAGGAAATGTTGGGGACAAAATGTCCGTCCATGATGTCAAGATGGAGCCAGTCTCCACCGGCACGCTCGGCGCGGGCAGCTTCATGCTGGAATTTTCCAAAATCCGCCGCCAGGAGCGAGGGGGCAATCTTCATGGGCGGGTCTATGCGGGCGCGGGCGCGGGAGAACTGCCAAGGCCCGATTCCTCGTCGGTGGATTTTTTCTGGAGTTTATCGTCGGACAAGGGCGTGGAAGCTTCCTCGCCACTCGGGCCGTTGCCGCCTTTGCCAACGTCTTCCGGGGGCGTGAATTTCCCGGTGCGCACAATTTCTTCCACTTGTTTGCCGTCCAGCGTTTCATACTCGAGCAGGCATTCGGCGATCAACTCGAGCTTGTCGCGATTGTCTTGAATGAGTTTTCTGGCGCGCTCGTAGGATTCCTGCGTAATGCGCATCATCTCGGTGTCGATTTTCTGTGCGGTATCTTCACTGTAATCCTTGCCTTTCGCCATATCGCGGCCGAGGAAGACGTATTCATTGTCCCCGCCGTACATGACCATGCCGAGTTTGTCGCTCATGCCAAATTGACAAACCATCGCACGGGCCATCTTGGTGGCTTGTTGGATGTCGCCTGCCGCGCCAGAGGAAACATCACCGGAGTACATCTCCTCGGCGATTCGCCCTCCCATGGTCATGCAAATGGTGTCGAGCATTTCAAGGCGGTGATAATTGAGAACGTCATCCTTGGGCAAACTCATTGTGGAGCCGAGAGACTGGCCGCGCGGAATGATGGTGACTTTGTGCAGTGGATGGCAGTGTTCCAACAGCACGTTGATAATCGCGTGACCGGCCTCATGCCAGGCGGTTCGTTTCTTGTCTTCTTCGGTCATGGCCATGCTGCGGCGTTCACGACCCCATCGCACTTTGTCGCGCGATTCCTCAAGTTCTAGCATGGAGATGCGTTTCTTGTTGCGGCGTGCCGCCAGCAGCGCGGCTTCGTTGAGCAGATTAGCCAATTCGGCACCGGAATAACCCGGCGTGCCGCGCGCGATAATTGAAAGATCGACCTTCTTAGCGAGCTTCACTTTTTTGGCATGGACCTTGAGAATTGCCTCACGCCCACGTACATCGGGCAGGCTAACGGTGATTTG
>CAZJRV010000169.1:0-6506 GCA_964548235.1 uncultured Verrucomicrobiota bacterium | reverse complement strand
CCCACCTCAGCCATCATGGGCACGGGCCTTGGAAACGATGTCGCCCTCATTACCGACGGACGTTTCTCAGGCGGCACGCACGGCTTTGTCGTCGGCCACATCACTCCCGAAGCATACAACGGTGGCCCGCTGGCAATGGTGCGCAATGGCGACAAAATCACCATCGACGCCGAGCGTCGCCAGCTCAAGCTCGCCATCTCCAAGGCCGAACTCAATCGCCGCAAAAATGCATGGAAACAACCTAAGCCCAACTACACGACAGGCGTCCTCGCCAAATACGCCCACCTCACCACCAGCGCTTCGCAGGGAGCTGTGACGGATACGAATTTGGATCTTAGCTAAAAGGGTAATCACAACCCCTTCTCTCGGAATGGAGAAAACAGCCGTCATCCAAAAAATTATTTCAACCCTTCAAGCTGAACTGGAGACGTATACTCGCGCGGCAAAAGCTTCGCACGCAGAAGCAACTGCAGAAGAGAACCGAGCAGAAAACAAATACGACACCCGCGGTCTGGAGGCCTCTTATCTGGCAGCCGGCCAAGCCAATAAGGTTGCCGAATTGGAAGACTCAATTGCAGCGTTTGAACAATTTATAGATCGTCAGTTTGCAAAAGATGAACCCATTGACCTCGGTGCGTTGATTGAAATCACACAGGAAGGTGATCTCGCGCATTATTTCATAGGCCCATCTGCCGGTGGCACTGAGATCGAAATTGAAAGCACTGAAATCCTGATCATCACCCCGCAGTCACTCTTGGGCACTCAACTGCTTGGCAAAACTCAAGGGGACAAAACAAACATCAAACTCGCGGGCCAATCGCAGTCAGTGGAAATTGTGAGCGTAGCTTGATTAAGCTACTGCGGATGATTTGCTCTCTGATTTTTCGGCAGGAGCATCCTTGATTTGGGATGCGATGGCCTTGGGCGTGAGGCCGTATTTTTCGCGGAGCTCTCCAACAGAGGAAGCATGCTCGATAAATTGATCGGGCCAACCAACGCGCAAGAGAGAAGTGCTTATTCCCCTCTCCACCAACAACTCGCTTACCACACTGCCATAGCCGCCGGAAAGAACGTGATCTTCAATGGTAATGATCTGATCAGCGGTCTTCGCAAAATATTCGGTGGTGGCTTCATCAATGGGTTTGGTGAAACGCGGATTGATCAACGCGCAATCAAATTCCGACCCTAGCTCTTCAGCGGTCTGCTGGCCGATAGTGAACATCGGGCCGAGCCCAAAAATTGCGGTCTTTCGTTTTCCATTATCCTCAAAATTTTTCACCACCTCGGCCTTACCGATTTTGAGAATTTCCGGCTCGGGCTTGATCTCTGCTCCTTCAGCAGCCCCGCGCGGGTAACGGATGAATGTCGGATGGGGATGGCGCGTGGCGGTGAACATCATGTCCGCCAGTTCATCCTCATTGCGCGGGGCCATTGCTACGATGTTGGGTACGCAGCGGAGGTAGGAAATATCAAACAAACCGTGATGGGTCGGGCCGTCGTTGGCGGATAGCCCGGCGCGGTCCATGCAGAAGGTCACCGGCAAATCCTGCAACGCAACGTCGTGGATAATGCAGTCATAGGCGCGCTGGAGGAAGGTGGAGTAAATCGCCACCACCGGATGGCACTCCATCGTGGCCATGCCGGCTGCAAAAATTACTGCGTGTTCTTCGGCGATGCCGACGTCAAAATAACGGCCGGGCATTTCGTCCCGCAAATATTTCAGGCCCGTGCCGCTGGGCATGGCCGCACCCACGCCCACCACGCGGCTGTCGCGCTCGCAGAGTTTCAGCATTTGTTTGCCGAATACATCCTGCCAGTTAGGAGCAGATCCGGTTTTGGCGGAAGGCGTCTGGCCGGTCTTGGCGTCGTAAGGACCAAGGCCGTGAAATTTTTCCGGCTGTTTCAGTGCCGCGTTGTAGCCCTTGCCTTTCTTGGTGAGCACGTGCAAAACCACGGGATGATCACAGCTCTTGGCGTACTCGAGCGATTTAATCATCAATGGCAGGTTATGCCCGTCCAACGGGCCAATGTAGCGGATGCCCAGTTCCTCAAAAATAACGCTGCTCGCCGTGCCGCCGCGTCCATCCATCGGACCGGGCGGTTGATGCTTGAGTGAACTTTCAGATACTTCCGCTTTCAGCGCGCCCTCGGCACGATTTCCCAACCGCACGGCAAAGTCACCCTTCGGCAATTTCTTGACCAATTTCGACAAGTCATCGTGCAGTCGATTGTAGCCAGGGTTGGTTATGATCTTGTTGAGGTATTTGGAAATTGCTCCAACATTTTTGTCGATGCTCCATTCGTTGTCATTAAGCACGCCGATGAACTTATTGGTCGTCTGGGCAATATTATTGAGCGCCTCGTACGAAATACCGTTGGTGAGGGCGGCATCACCAAAGACGCACACCACTTCCTCGTCGGAATTTTTCTGGTCGCGCGCGGCACACATTCCCAACGCGGCGGAAAGTGCCGTGCCAGCGTGGCCCGCGCCAAAGCTGTCATGCTCGCTCTCGGTGCGGAGGGCAAAGCCGTTGAGTCCGCCGGTTTGGCGGATTTTTGCAAAACCTTCGCGGCGGCCCGTGAGCAGCTTGTGGACGTAAGATTGATGGCTCACGTCCCACACAAATTTATCGTGCGGCGTGCTGAACACTTTGTGCATGGCAATGGTCAGTTCCACCACGCCGAGGTTGGGACCGAGATGGCCGCCGGTCTTAGCAAGCTTGGTGATCAATTCCTCTCGCACCTCACGCGCCAGTTGCTCGAGCTGATCTTCCGTCAATTTCTTGACGTGCGCCGGCTCATTGATCATGTCCAAAAAACCACTCATTCGTTATCCCTCATCATCCTGCAAAGTCATCGGGCGTGTGGCGAGTTCGCCTTCGAGGGTTTCCTCCAGCTGCGCAATGCGCGCCTCGGCCGATTGCAGTTTTTCCTCGCACGCCTTCACCAACTTCGCACCTTCCTCGTATCGCACCAGCAATTTATCCAGCGGCAGTTCGTCGGATTCCATTTCTTCGACTATGGATTCCAACTGAGCCACGGAGTCCTCAAAGGAAGGTTCCGGTTGTTTTTTGCCCTTGCTCGGCATCGGCAAAGCCTACGCCAGTGCAGGGAACAAAGTCGAGCGCGAAGCGGCCTTGGTCAATCTACCGTGCTCTCAATGCCGCCATCGGCAAGCTGCGTGCGCATCTGCGTGCCGACGGGAGCGTTCTTTACGGAGCGAATTACCTTTTGCGTCCGTGCATCCTGCGTGATGGAATAGCCGCGCGCCAGTACATTGGCCGGCCCCAACAACCGCAGCCGATCCACCAAGCGAATGAACCGTTGAATGGTCCGATCCATTTGATGCACCCTGCGTTCGCGCATCTGCGCCGTCAAATGCGACAAACTCTGTTTACGATGCCGGACAACCAGACCGGGATGCGCACGCAACAAGCGCTCCGCCAAGCCGCGCCATTGAAGGGAAATCGTCTGCCGTCTGTTTTGAATCGCCCGTTGGAGGTCATCGTGGATTTCATCCACCCGCTGCATCCGCTCCTGCAAAACCCGCCGCGGATGACAACGAACAAGCCGATGTCCAACTGCATTGGCTTTGTCCTTCATTGACTCGCAACGACGGCGCGCCAGCCAAGTGAGCCGATTGCCAGTTGCGGCCAAGGATTCGCTCAAGGCAACGGCACCAGCGGTTATGATTTCCGCCGCGGCACTGGGCGTGGCGGCGCGATGGTCGGCCACAAAATCGCTGATGGTAAAATCAATTTCGTGCCCCACTGCAGAAACCACCGGCACGGTGGAGGCGTGGATAGCCCGTGCAACGGCTTCCTCATTGAATGCCCACAAATCCTCAAGGCTGCCACCACCGCGCGTGACGAGAATCAAATCAATCGGTTCAGCTTGCGCCCATCGATTGAGTTGAATGATTGATTTGGCAATCTCTTCCTCCGCGCCCTGCCCCTGCACACGACAGGCGGCCAGGACAATTTGCAATGAGGGCTGGCGGCGGCGGATGACGTGCAACACATCGCGCAAAGCCGCCGCGCTCAGTGAGGTGACAATGCCGATGTGTTGCGGGAAGCGCGGGAGTTCCTGTTTGGTTTTCGGATCGAAAAGCCCTTCGGCCTGCAGCTTGGCCTTCAGCTTTTCAAACTTCACCTGCAACGCGCCCACGCCCTGCAATTCCACCGCGCGCACGATGAGTTGATATTGGCCGCGCTGTTCGTACACCGTGAGGTCGCCCTGCAGCACCACCTTTTGGCCGTCCTCCATCAACTCGCGCTGCCCCACGCGCGTGCCGCGAAAGAGTACGCAACTCAACTGCGCGCGCGCGTCCTTAATGGAAAAATAAAAATGCCCCGAAGCCTGCGCGCGGAGGTTGGAAATTTCGCCCTCCACCCACACTTGGCCAATTTGGTTTTCGAGCGTGCGCTTGACGCGCGTGGTGAGATCGGAAACCGTGAACACATCACGCGTTTCCTCTTCGGCAAACAACTCGCCGAAATCCCATTGACTTTGGGAATCTTTGGCCACGTTAAAGCTTTTCCCGCTCCGCCACCTGCGCCACATCTTTATCGCCGCGGCCGGAGAGGTTGCAGAGGATGATTTGGTCGGAGTCCATTTGCGGTGCGCGCTTGATGGCTTCGGCGATGGCGTGGGAGGACTCAAGCGCGGGGATGATGCCTTCGAGTTTGGATAGTTTGAAAAAAGCTTCGAGCGCCTTTTCGTCGGTGGCGTAAGTGTACTCGGCACGGGATTGATCGCGCAACCACGCGTGTTCGGGGCCGACCGCCGCGTAGTCGAGGCCGGCGGAAACGCTTTGGGTGAGCTGGATTTGGCCGTCTTCATCCTGTAACAAAAAGGATCGCGTGCCCTGCAAAACGCCCACCGAGCCGCCTTGAAAACGCGCGGCGTGTTTTTCCGGCTCAATCCCTTCGCCGCCGGCTTCCACGCCGACCATCGCCACAGTTTCATCTTCCAAAAATGGATAAAACAAACCGATGGCATTGGAGCCGCCACCAACGCACGCGACGAGCAAATCCGGCAGCGCCTCCTCCTGCTCAAGGATTTGCCGACGTGCTTCATCACCGATGACGCGCTGGAAATTTCGAACCATCACCGGATAAGGATGCGCGCCGTACGCGGTGCCGAGAATGTAATGCGTGTGGCGCACGTTGGTGACCCAATCGCGCATCGCCTCGTTAATGGCTTCTTTGAGCGTGCGCTGGCCGGCCTCGACCGCGACAACTTCCGCGCCGAGCATTTGCATTCGGATGACGTTGAGGCGTTGGCGATCGCAATCGTGCGCGCCCATGTACACCACGCACTCAAGGCCGAACATCGCCGCCACGGTGGCAGTGGCCACGCCGTGCTGGCCGGCGCCTGTCTCGGCAATGATACGTCGTTTGCCCATCCGCTTGGCCAACAGGATTTGGCCCATGGCATTATTAATTTTGTGCGCGCCGGTGTGGAGCAGATCTTCGCGTTTGAGATAAATTTTTGCGCCGCCCAAATCCTCGGTGAGTCGTTGGGCGTGATACAGCGGCGTGGGGCGCCCACAAAACTCGCGCAGATAATAATCCAGTTCGCGCTGAAACTCGGGCTCCTGTTGCGCGCGAAAATATTCCTCCTCCAGTTCGCGCAGCGGATGCACAAGCGTCTCGGGAACGTACCGTCCGCCGTACGGGCCAAAGCGTCCGGCGGTGTCGGGGACTGTTGCGGTGTCAACCATTGGGATTGGTTAACACGAAATGGGGCGGGAATCAATCACCCCGCCGCGTCCGCAGCGCGGAGGGTGCCCAATGGCGCGGAGAGTTTGTTGGGCAATCGTTGCAACAATGGATCCATCAGCTTGGCGGGGATGCGAACGCCTCGCCAGTAGAGTACGCCGCCCAACAGCGCCAAACCGCCGAGCGCACCCAGCGCGTACAGCCAAAACCAACTGGCGGGTTTTTCGCCATCGTACAGCGCGCTTACATCTTCGGGCGGCAGATCGCGAAGGTAAAAGCGCACGTCATCGATGGAGCCGTGAAAGTAGCTGTACTCAATCACTTTCACTTCCGGCTCACCCTCTTTTTTCTTTTTTGGGTTCTTCGGTTTCTTGGGCTTGGGCGTGAGGGGCGGACCGCCGAGGCGAATGCCGGAATTATAGGTGGTGGCAACCTGGTTGGTGAATGTGCCCAGCAAATCGCCATCGAGATATAGTGAGATGAGTTTCATCGTGTCATCGTAGCTGAAAACCGCGTGGTGCCATTGGCCGGCGTTGACGCTGCCGCCGCTGAGGTAGTTGGTGCCGCCTCCCCAGTTGCCCACGAGCCCTTCGTCGGGGTCCACCAAAATTTCCCAACCGGCGTTGGCGTTGCCAGAGCCAAGGGCGGCGATGGACTGGCGGCTTTTCGTGATTTCTTCCGGCTTGAACCACACGCTCAATGCGCGCGATTCGTCGGCCTTTGCGAGCAGATAATTCCGGTTGCCGCCTCGCCCGGATGCGAGGCTGTTGGTCATCCCATCAA
>CAZJRV010000168.1:0-6526 GCA_964548235.1 uncultured Verrucomicrobiota bacterium | reverse complement strand
TGGTGAAAATAGGTAAAGTCCTTTGGGAGTTTGAAACGGGAGGTCGTGTGCTCTCCTCCCCCGCCATCGGATCTGATGGCACGGTTTACGTCGGGGCGGGAGATAAAAAGGTGTACGCACTAGATGGTAAAACAGGAGTCAAGAAATGGGCGTTTGAAAGGGGAGGTGAAATGCCTTCTTCTCCTGCCATTGGGGCGGATGGAGTTGTTTATATAGGCTCAAGGGACAGGAGTGTTTATGCGCTGGATGGCAAGACCGGCGCCAAGAAATGGCATTTTGGGACTGGAGGCAGAGTGTATTCTTCACCAGCCATTGGGGCCGACAGCACCGTTTACATCGGGTCATCGGATCGGAAGGTTTATGCCTTAGATGGAAAGTCTGGTGACAAGCAATGGGAATTTTTAACGGGAGACAAGGTGTATTCTTCACCAGCCATCGGGGCCGACGGCACTATCTATATTGGGTCAGATGACAAAAAAGTATACGCACTAGAAGGAACGACAGGGGTCAAGAAATGGGAATACACAACAGGTTTTTCAATACGAAACTCATCTCCATCCATTGGGGTCAATGGTACCGTTTACATCGGATCATTGGATCACAAGGTTTATGCCTTAGATGGGAAGTCAGGTGACAAACAATGGGAATTTGAAACGGGAGATTGGGTGTACTCCTCCCCCGCCATTGGGTCTGATGGCACCGTTTACGTTGGGTCAAGGGACAACAAGGTCTACGCTCTGGATGGCAAAAGCGGGGCCAAGAAATGGGAATTTAAAAAGGGAGAACTGGTAGACGCCTCCCCCGCCATTGGGTCTGATGGTACTGTATACGTTGGATCACATGATGGAAAAGTCTACGCCATCAATACCAACAGCCAAGGCCTAGCCAAAAGCCCATGGCCTATGCGCGGCCAGAATGTCCTGCATACGGGGCGTGCATCAGTAGTAAATCATTGATCCTTCTTCCATCTCACGCCTCAATGAGCTAAAGTGTTACAAGACACCGACGATCAAACAAAAGATGATCAAAATATCTGTATGAAGGGAATTATTCGTTTTCTGCCTTATGCGCCGGGCTCCAAGAGTGAATCGGTCCGCCCATTTCTTGAGGCGGCGGGCGAGGAGCCGGTGCGCTTGCATTTGGAGGGTGACAACCCTTTCTCCAATGATGGGTTGCGGGAATTTGAGGGCAGGGAATGTAAAGTCGAAGGGGAGATGGATGAGCAAGGCGATTTTCTTCGAGTGAGGAATGTGGAAACGACCCCCAAGCCGACCGAGGACTAACCATGTCGGCGTCCAGTCAATGTCTCCAGTGCGGTGCGGTTGTTGGAGTTTCTGACACATTTTGCGGTGAATGCGGTGCGCAAATTTCTCTTAGTACTTCTTCTCAATTACCCGAAAGTACAGTTGCCTCCTGCCCGACCTGCGGGTGTTCAGCCCCTGCGGATTCCGCATTTTGCCCTGAATGCGGTCAGGCGTTTGTGGCGACAGGACCAGCTTCTGCTCTGGGGCAGGCCATGGATTATTCCTCGGTGAATTTCTGCCTGCGTTTTCTTGTTTCCGGGGAACAGGTGATCCAAAGTGCTTTTGATTATCCGGAGGGGGGGATGTCTATTTCACTTTTGAAATCCGGCCGGTATGAATTGGGATTGATCCTGACGGATCTAAGCAAACTCCGTGAGCAGTTTGGCGCAAATTATCCCACCTTCGAGAAAACTCTCAATGAATATATCGCGTATAAGATCAGCGATCGATGTGCTTATCTGATGTTGGATGTTTCCGACAATTTGATCGCTAAGATGCAGTCTCCGGGTTGGCAACAGATTGTCGGATTGATAAATAATGCCAACGGATTCCTCAAAGAACACTTAAGTCGGCCGCCCGACACTATTTTCATCTTGGGCGATGATGATGTGATCCCGATGGGTCGGTTTCCAAATTATATCATGATGGATCCAGACCGAGAGGTGGAAACGGATCTGGTCTATTCCACCTTGTCGAATTCGGATCCGTGGCGACAGGCCGGAACCGCACTGGTGCCGAAACTGAAAGTGGGGCGACTGCCATTTGGGAAGGGGTTCGGGCCGGGCAAATTTTCGGATTATCTGGCCAATGTTCGTGAAAAGGTTTCACGCCCGCCAGAGGTCTCCAAAGTTAGCGGAATTTCCGCCAAGGTGTGGGAGATGGCATCTCAGTCGATGTACTCAAGGCTTGGGGGAGGCTTCGTTAAAACATCTCCTGAACTGGGGTTGGAAAATGTCCTGTTGGAAATTGATATTAACGCAGCCATTCAGTTCTTTAACCTGCACGGGACAGACACAGACGCTTATTGGTATGGCGAGCAAAATTTTCAGTATCCCCGAACCTTTGGCCCGGAAACTGCCGGACAAATGGGAGGCATCAATGCTATTGCCGTAGAGGCCTGCTACGGAGCAAAGTTTATCGGGTGCAATCAATCGGATTCCATTCTGTTGCGGGCGCTCTCACAACGAACGCTGGGATTTTTGGGCTCAAGCAAAATTGCTTTTGGTCCTGCGATCCCGCCCAATTCACTGGCAGATGTTATGGCCGGCGAATTTCTGATAGCTGTGCAGAATGGGCAAAATTTTGGCAACGCTACCAATATTGCGAGGAAGGCTACTCTTAACAAGAGCTTGCTGGACGGAATGACCCTTAAGACCCTGTTATCGTTCAATCTTTTCGGAGATCCGACTGAGAGGTTATTGAGCACGGGATTGTCATTAGGGCAAATTGATTTTGATGAGCTTCGGGTTGAAATCCCGGATGTGCTTCAGGAAATCAAACAGTCTTCGATGGAGGCAAATCCGGGCCTGGCGGAACAGGTGCGATCGCAGTTGAAGGTGGGGATCCCGGAAATGGATGAGGTGCAGCCTGAAATTATCCGCATCTATCTTGCAAGCCTAAAGAAAGAGATCAACGGGTTGCACTATCAAAGCCCAAGCTATCCTTCCCGGATGGCCATTGTCTACGCTGATGATTCTGGAGAAATCATGGGGGAATTCTTATCAAAATAGATTTTTTCCTTGCCAACCCCTTATATTCAGAGGTTCCCTAAAGGCGATCTACACCAACTATTATGAGCAAATTCTGTCGAAAATGTGGTGCCCCCTTGAAGCCGCAAGCCAAGTTCTGCGGGGGATGTGGGACAGTTGTGTCCGGCGAGAGCACACCGATGCAGCCACAGCAATCTCCTCAGGATGTAGTGTTACCCGGCGGGGCCAATACCTTGGACAATACCAATGCCTTGAATGCATCCATCGCTCGCAACTCCCACCTCATTTGGAATCTTGAGCAGGGGCAAGTAGCGCAGAAACTCCCTCCCAGCTGGATGGACTATTATGATACGGCCAAGGGAATAATCATCCATCCGGGCACGATGGGTTTGTTTTTCGTAAATGGCAAATTCCACACTCGGATTGAGAGTGGGGAATATATTTTTGATGAATATGCAGCTTCAAAGAACACACCTCCCGGAGGAAATGCGCCCGGTGTCGGAGAAGCCACGGTAACAGCAGCCAGCGATGTTGCACAAGCAACGAAGGGGGCTGTCTCCTCAGCAATTCAGGGTGTCGCGGGGGCCATTGTGGGAGGGTGCCGGTGGGTCGCGAATTTGTTCGGCGGCGGCCGAAAGGTATCTGGAGAAAAAGCTCAAACTATTGGGGAAAGTAATCCTCAAATAACTCAAGTCGTTCAGCAGGAAATACTTCAAGCAACGCGCGCAAAGAATGCGGTACAGGTAGTTTTGGTTAAAGGAGCCGGATTCCCGGTCGTAGCTCAATTGTCTGACGTCAAAACTGCCAGCATCCATACCCCGGTGGGGATAGAACTTTTTGTCTACATAAAGGATGCCGATGCATTCTACACAAAGTTCATGATCGATCGGACATTGGTAACGGCAGAACAAATCCGAGATGATCTGAATCCGATAATCCAACAGGAGCTTGCGAATTGTCTGGTTAATGTTAAGGCGGAAGAGATCAAGAATAACGGCAATCTATTGACGGATCTTCAGAACCGGCTGCAGACTCAAGTGCAAAACCATTTGCCCTACCTTGGGGTGCAACGAGTTGTTCAGGTTTCTTCAGACAATCAGGATCTCCAGCGGCTTCAGCAACTCAACGATGAGCTTTATATCTCTGAATTGGAACTGGAACAGCTGGTTAACCGGAATGAGTTTAAGAACCGGCTTCGGCTGGAGGAAAATAAACAGAAAATCCGTTCATCCTCACAGGAAAACGCTCTTGAGGCTGAGATGCTAAACCTAAACAAGGATAAGCTCTTGAACGAGGCGGATTTCCAGAAGCATGTCATGTTTGTGAGGAACGACCTACGAATTTCAGCCGCCAAGACCGAGGACGAATACAATTCGGCATTAAGTGAAATTGAAAAATCCGGTGTTCTCAGGGATGAGGAATTATCTTTGCTTCGCGATCAGGTCGAATTTAACCGCGACACCAAACAGGAGGAATATCGTTCCAGTCTCGACTTGCAACATATCTCCAGCCGCATTGAATCGGCCAAGGCGGAATTGCGATTTGAACGAGAAGTGGGCGACGATCAGCTTGCGTTGGAAACTGAGCGCAGCCGGAAGGCATTGCTGCAGGACTGGGATGAAACAAATATAACCCTCGAAATCCAGAAACAAAAAGCACAGGCCAAGGCAGGTTTAGCAACTGCCGAAGTCGAAGCCCGCAAGATTTGGGACGAATATGACCGTGACGCGGAAAAGAAACGGCGAGAGGATGAACTCGATCTTCAGAGGCAGGAAGACTCTCTCGAGATTGAAAAACTCAAGGCACTCCAAGAGCTGAAGCAATCTAAGGATGACGCCGAACATAAGCGGGATATGGAAGCTGTCAATTTTGCCTCTGAAGCCGAGGTCAAGAAACTTGAAACCGAGGCGCAGCGCTGGAAAGGGATGTCCGTCGAGGAAATTATGGCGGCTAATCCGGACATTTCAGACGCGGCTGCCAACGCCTTTGCGGCCAAATACAGCGGGGAAAAAGCCGAGCAAGCCGCCGAGGAGAAGAAGCAAATGGTTGATGACATGATGGATCGCAATGAGCGAATGATGAAGGATATGATGGGGACTGTGGCTCAGGTCGCCTCCGGCCAAAACACGCAAAAAGACAAGGAGATTGATCGGGCGCACCAAACAGCTCAATCCCAAACCGAAGCGGTCACTCAGGCAGTAGGCGCAGGCGCGGCGGCGGTGGGGCAGGGGATGAAGGGTCAAACAACCCGCCCGAGCACACAGGCCACTAAAAACTGCCCCGCTTGTAATACAACCAACGGGACAGATTCAGCCTTTTGCGAAAGTTGTGGCGCATCAATCTGAGGCATCTAAAAATATGATTCATGCCTGATCATACGATACTTGAGGGATCGTCTCCTGACGAGAACCCTTCAGGAGGCACCCCCGGGGATAGTTCGACCATCATCGAAGGAGCTTCAGCGGATAGCTCCACCATCATCGAGGGAACCCAAGCCCGGGCGGAGGCAAGCTTCAATTTGGTTCCCGGAGGTGTGTTTGAGGGGTACACACTCCAACGCCCTCTGGAGGTAACCAGCGGCGAGGCGGATTTGTGGTTCATTGCTGATGCTCAGGGCACGGAGTACGTCCTGAAGCTTTATCGGTATGGCATCAAACCCAAGAAGGAGATAACCGAAAAGATTCGTGCCTTGGGGCATCAACACTCGGTGCGGGTCATCGCCGACGGCGCAACATCGGGACGGAGCTTTGAAATATTAGAGAAGATTGAGCACGGGGATTTGACGCGATTTATCACGGGCCAACCCCTGCCGGATGAGTGGCTAAGAGAGGTGCTTAAAGAGCTGGGCATTGCCGTGGCACATCTGCATCAGGTCGGCATTCTTCACCGGGATATCAAGCCTGCAAACATTATGGTGCGCAGCGTGAAGCCTTTGGATCTGGTGATGACAGACTTTGGTATCTCCAGCCTTTCGGATGGTTCTCTGCATATGACCACTGTCAACCGTACTGCAACATACTGTGCCCCGGAAGCTATGCAGGGGGTAGTGGCCGGGGCAAGTGACTGGTGGAGCGTGGGCGTAATCATTTTGGAAATGTTGAAGGGGCGTCACCCGTTTGCGGGGATGGACGAGCGGGCCGTGAACTTTCAATTGGTTGCCAAGGGAATCCGGGTGCCGGATGACATCCCTGAAGACTGGCAACTGTTGTTAAAAGGATTGCTGACTCGGGATCCGGATCAGCGCTGGGCGTGGGACGAGTTGGCCGGCTGGCTGGAAGGCCGCACGGATATGCCCTTGTATTATCAGGAGGCACAATCCGCGCAAGCCCATGGCCATAAGCCTTATAAGATTAACGAGAAGGAATGTTTTACTGCGGCAGAATTAGCTGCGGAACTGGGGCAGGACTGGGAGGCGGGTAAGGCCAACCTTGGGCGGGGGATGATTACTTCCTGGGTGGAAGGCCAGTTGTCTGATCAGGGGCTGGCGGTTAATCTTCATGAGATCAACGAAAA
>CAZJRV010000167.1:0-6647 GCA_964548235.1 uncultured Verrucomicrobiota bacterium | reverse complement strand
GACGTGATTAAAAATATTCTTGGTGCGCGCCACCATGTCATCCACCTCGCTGAATGGCTTCAGCGGCGAACGGCCCAGAGGGTCAACGCCGGTATCCCACGGACGCAAAGCATCGAGCTTCATAGATTCACGCCGCTCTGCGAGCAGTTGATTGTAGAGCGGCATTACCAGTGTCTCGACAGCTTCGTGGAACTTGAAGCAATCATCGGGCTGATAATCGAAACGCCCCTTCGAGATGTGCTTGAACTCTCGGTAATCCTTGAAGCCCGCGTTGGCCGCAATCTGCACGCGCAACGCCATCAACTTTTCAAACTGATCATCGCACGCGTCCGACACTTCAAGGCGTTTGTTGGCGACCAGCACCCACGCTTCCTGCCGTAGTGCGCGGTCGTTTTCCTGCAGGTACACACCCATTTGCACGAGGGTTTTTTCCTCGTCTTGGAATTCAACCGTGAGCGCGCCCATCATCTCCTGATATTCCTGGCCGAGCTTGGTTTCCTGCGTTTCAAGTGGCACATTTTCCTCGCGGAACAATTCCACGTACGACCCCCAATCGCGGTCAAGCACCTCGTAACGCGCCTCAGGCAGATTCGCGCGCTGCGGGTGTTCCACGAATAATTTGGACAACTGAAAGAAACGCTCCTTCATGCCCGGCTCGATGTTCTCCACAAAATCAAGGTAGCCCTTTTTGGCGTCCTCATTGGAAGTGTGGCAAGTCATCGCGATGTATCGGCGCGAGCCATCCTCATCGAGTATCGCGCTCAACTCGCTCACTTCCAATATCCACGCCTCAAGATCCGCCACTGATTCGCACGCGCCAATGCGCTCGGCGAGTTGATCAAAAAACGGCTCGATAGCATTCCAGTTATCGAGCTTGAGTTCGGTGGGCACAAAGGCACGGGGCTTAAACGGGGCTAAATCCCCAAACGGCAACAATTCCATGCGCGGGACGATGGCAAAAAAACCGCCAGTTGCGAGCCCAAAATCAGTCAGCGCGCCGAATCCAAACGCCTGTGTGCCGCCAACGCTCTCGAAGCTTCTCCGTTGACATCGCCATCCGCCCCGAAAGTGGATCGCCCAGAATCATCTTTCCGTCCTCCTCACCCAACCACGCTACCCAATGATCCATCATAAAACCGTATTTGATGCGAAGCAGCACCGAGCCCTCTTTTGGCAAATCCGCGAGCGAATCAAACCATCGATACTCTGCCAGAACTCCGTCGCGGACGTGTAGGTGATTGATCGCTCGTGCTAATTCATCCGGCTCCGTGCCTGTAAAATGCGTCGTATGCGCTGCCACTGCCAAAGCACCTTCGCCGGATTGAACGCCCAACCGCCGCAAACCCGTCACCGCCGATGCGGGACCGCAAGTGTAATCGCTTGTTTGCGCACACACCTCGTCGTTGCCATGCCAGCGCGTTTCCATCGCCTCCAGTTTGCCGCGCATCACCATTGGCGCGATGAACGGCACCACGGAATTGATCGCCACCAAAACCATCATCACCGTGATGAGCTTGCGAAGATTATCAGTGGAAAGCTTTGGCAACAATGTAGTGAAGAGCAAAGTCACCGCGCCGCCCATCAACACAAACTCAGCACGACCGGCCATCAACCAAGTGATGGGCGGCAAAAATTCCACCTGAGGAAACCGCCGCTCCAAGCCGAACATTAAAATAAAAACCACCGGCACCGCGTAGCCCAGGGCCCACCAATGCCCCGGCAATTTTTGTGTACGTAAGCCCAAGCGCCAACCAATTACGGCCAAGGCGATTGCAATGATTGTTAAAAGCAAACTCATCATTTTAGCCCTTGTAACCCGGGCTACATTAATCTAATCCGTACTTCTCCAACCAACTTTGTGGCAGCGTTCCGAAGGAGAGCAGCCAATCGTTGAATTGCTTGAGGCTCCAACCGCGGCCCTCCACTAAGCGCTTATACAATCGCGCATTTTCAAGGCGACCGAGCCAGTAGCTCATGGGCACAGCGGGCGAGCTGGTGTACCAGTTTACATCCGCCTCAGCGCGGGCTTTCGTGAAACCGATGTGCCGCTGCAAATGTTTCACGCCTTGCTCGTAGGTGTAACGGCCTGACTGTAAACGCAAATCCACAAGGATGCGATGCACGCGCCAAAGGGCATCGTGAAGTTGGATGATGTGTGTCCAGGCGGACTTATCGATTTTTAGATCGGTCATCATCTGCTCACACCAAAGCGTCCAGCCCTCGTAGAAAACCGCGTGGGCAAAAAGTGGCCGCCACTTGCGGGCGTGAGTGTTGGCGGTGACGAATTGCAAGTGATGTCCCGGATACGCCTCATGCGCGGACGTCAGTGAAATCCCAAAGTGCTGCTGCACCTCGGACAATTTATCTGCCGCGTTGGTTTTGGTTAGGCTCAGGTCGTTCACCCAAAAAATACCGCGTTGGCGTTTCTCGAACGGACCCGGCGAGGAATACGCCGCCGTGGGATACAAATGCCGCATAAACTCCGGCACCAGCCGCACCTGCAATTCGTCGCCCTTCGGAAAGCTCACCGCCTTTGCCGCCTTGAATCCTTTCGCCACGCGATTGGTCTCCGCGCGATACACCGCCAGCAACTCGCCTTCCGGATTCCATTCCGCCCGCGCCTTTTCAATAATCATCTCGGCCGATTTTCCTTTGCCGTATTTCGCGCAGGCTTTCCGCAACAAACCACCAATGCGTTCCGCCTCCGCCAAGGCCACTGCCTCGACCTGTCCCAGTGTGTAATCCAATCCCAGTTCACCGCGCACACGCCTTTGCAGACGCTCCGCGCCTAATGCAAAGGAATTGCGCGGAGCCAACGGCCGCGCCATCACTGCATCGTGGTATCGACCCACCGCGCGCCGGGCCGAGGCGATTAGTTTTGCATCTTTCGGCCCCAAAAAAGTTTCCACCGCCTCGAACAACGCCCCCGCACCCGCGACGGATTGCTGCATGATTTTTCGCCAAACACGTTCCGGTCGGTCAATCATTTTAGCAGACCCCGCAAGATACTTCGGCGTCTCTTTCAGCAACCCTCGCACATTGCGCCGGGCCCGCGCTGGCTCATCCTCGCCGCGTTGCAACTCGTGCAGCAGCACGCCGAAGACGCAATCCACTGCATCCGGCTCCAAGCGATGCACACCGCGGTCAAAATCCTCGCACTCGGCCAACAACATCGCCCGCAACGCCAGGCGGTCGAGGTGCTGCTCGGCGGACAATTCGTGCACCGCCAGATTCTCCAGCGCTGCCAAAGTGCTTTGCCGCCGGGTCTCATCGCGCTTCGCAGCCCCCAAGCCGGTGGAGCCCAATTTCCCCTCGCCCGCGCGCAAGCCCAGCATGTTCGCCCAAACCGGATTATCCGCCAATGCAGCCTCGAAATATTCATCGAGGATGACCTCGAAAAATTTTTGTGTGTCAGTCATGTTTCAAGTAAAAAATAGAAAGTAAAAGCCACAGGTCAAAAGTAAAAATTTTTTTGGGTGGCGCGATTGGTTTTTGTTTTGAATTTTGCGTTGTGGTTTCGACATCTACTTTTGACTTTTTACTTCCAGCAACTTCCACACCCGAAACGCCTCACTCACACTCCACGCCTGCGCGTCGCACCCCCGCTGCGTGTGCGGCACATCGCCATCGAGGACTTCCGGCAAATGCCCGAGGCAGCCTTTGTTGAGCAGCGGCTCCATTGACAGCAAATACGACCGCGCCGCCGCGATGCTCTCCGGCGAAAAATCCCACGCCCGCACCAAGGCTTCGCAGAACATCGGCAACGACCAAACCCACGCGGTGCCGTTGTGATACGCCGGTTTCCGCCGCGTGTCTTCGTCGCCCTCGTACCGGCCCCAATACGGCTCATCCGGATTGTTTAGCAAATCGCCTTCACTCGTGCGCACCGGCAGGGGCGGCTCCACAGGCAACGGCGCCAACGACCGCACCGCCCCGGGCACCACCAAATGCCGTTGCGCTGCCGCCACCATTCGCCGCGCCGGTTCGCCCGTCACTTCGCCGAGTGCCACCGCCAGTAATCCGTTGCTCCGCAACGCATTGCCCGCCGTGGCCTCGGCGGCGGGCTTGCCGGGGGCGGCAATCAACTGGTCGGCAAGCCAGTCGTTTTCGATTTTAAACAAGGAGCGAAATGAGGCCTCCGCTCTTTCCAGAACTGCGTCCCATTCGCCGTCAAGTTGCCGCAGCAGCTGCAGCCACAGCGCTTGGATTTCAACGGGATAGCCTTCGCGTGGTGAACCGGCGGGATGATTGGTGTCCATCCACGTGAAATGGATCGGGCTCCAAATCAAGCCACTCGCGGCGTCCATCCGGATGCCGTTGGGTGTGCCATCGCGATAGTGCGCGGCGATTGAATGAAGCACCTCGGCGGCAGTTCGGTCGCCCGCGCGCAGTTGATTCAAGTCCACTCCGGCGACGGCTAGTTCGGCACAAACGATGCTAAACCACAGCGGCGCGTCGGACGTGTCGCGATTGGTCGAGTCGTCGCCGCGCAGTGAGTTGGGCAACGTGCCGTTTTCCTCGAGCGCGCCGTAGGTGCCCACGAGGTCGCGCACTTCTTCCACCATCCCCGCCGACAACATCCCGCGCGCGACGATGAGCGTGTCGCGCCCCCAATCGAGAAACCACGGATAGCCCGCGATGACGGTCTTGCCGGTGCAGCGCTGGACGATGAAATTTTCAAGGGAGTTTTTTAAGCGGTCCGCAAACGGACTCGCAGGCTCGCCCCTCCATTCGCCGCCGCCACTTTGGAGGGGCGAGCCTTCGCATCCGGCGACACTCGTTATTAGCCGCAAACTTTCCCCCGGCGACAGCGGTAATTCAAACCATCCCGGGCTACAAGCATCGCCACTCCCGGCGTGGCCGCGGCTGGCTTCGACGGGATGGGCGATGTCGCTGGGCCATTCGAACTCGTGGTGGTACTTACCGCCGCTTGCCTCGACCGACAGTCGCTTGTTCGCCGTTGGCTCGAAGGCGAAGCCGATTTTATCCGGAAGCTCGCGGACGTGCTCCTCAAACCAACGATACGATTCCTCCTCCAGCTTGCTCTCGGAATGAAAGTCACGGTCTTCAATGTCCACACGAACGGTCAGGAAAAAGGATTTGGATGGGGAAAGCGCAGTGCCTTGCGTCGGTTGACCGTCCATCCGTTGAAATTCCAGCACGGTCGCGTTTGCACTGGGCGGCATGGCGGCGGTTAACTCAACCTCAACCGCCTGGTTGTCGCCCGCGCTCACGAGAAACCGCCAACGCGCCGGCGGCCCGGGCTGGAAGTTGAGCAGGTTGTCCGCATCGAGCGGCGTGATAAAGCCGTCGGCGACCGCCCACACGCGGACGCGTTTGGCGAGCACGGTGCGGTTGACTGGCAGCGAGTCGTGCAAATTTGCGGCGAGGAGGCAATCGTACTTGGACTTGATGCGGCCCAAATCCACCACCATTCGCGCCATCGCGCCGCGGCCATTGGTGAGCAGCGCAATGGGGGTCTCGATGGGGTCGCCATTCGCGCGCACCATCGCCGCATCGAAGGGCTCATCATCGGGTTGATTTTTCAGGAACAGCAGTTCGCCGTGAATCGGCTCGGGGCGTTCGTCCAATCGCCGCATCGTCAGCCGGGCGCTTCCTGAAATATTTGGAGGGAAGGCCGCCACGTGCCCATCGCCCACCGGCACTGACTCGGCGTGATGGGTTTCATCCAAACTCACGCGGAAGGGCTGGTCGTCGCACAACATCAGCCAATGCCCGTGCGGCACAGGCAACACGCGGGAGGCATCGGCCGCGCGCCAAGTGACGACTTGCGGGTAGCCGGTGCGTTCAATGGCGGCTTTGATTTCCGCGACCAAGTCGGGCGCGCTTGCATCCATCAAGCCGATGACGGCGAGGAACTCTTCGGGATGTTCCCCTATCAAATCTGCCAACGCCGGCCAATCGTACGGGCCGATTTCCTCCGGCTCGAAAGCGGTGGCAAGACACTGCATCGCCCACGCAACGCGCCCGCGGGCTGCGCGGTAATCGGTTTTTGATACTGTCTCGGCCGCGGCGAGACAGCACACTTGGCCGGGATGCATTTTGAAAAGGGCGTGATCGGACTGCCACGCCGCCTCCAACGATGCATCACCGAGCAGATCATTCCAACTTTCATCAGCGGCCATTGCGTCACGCGGGACTTGCAGTTCGTGCGGCGATTCGGGGTCGCTGTTAACGAGCAACAACACTTGTTGGCCACAGCTTGAAGTTCGCTGCAACGCAAAGATTGGGGAATCTCCCGGACTGAGCCGTTTGAATTTCGCGCCATCTCGAAAACACGGGTGATGCGCGAGCAGTTCATTCAAGCGCGCCAGCTCGGCAATCAAATTTTCCTCGCTGCCCCAAGCGAGGCCGCGGGCGTTGTGGACGTTCACGCGCTCATCGGCAAGCCACTCGACGCCGTTGGTGAAGGCGTAGCCGCCGTTGACGCTGGTGAGCGCGCAGAGGCGATTGCGCATCAACGACCACACGCGGCCGCGGTCGGCGAGGCGGGGGTTGTCGTGGGTTTCGCTGTAGTGAATGAGCGTACCAATGCGCGGGCTTTGCAGCAGAGCGTGGTCGAGGTAGCCGGAAATGTTGCCGCCGTTGTATTCACAGATGCTTGTATTTTTTATACAAAAGAACGA
>CAZJRV010000166.1:0-6691 GCA_964548235.1 uncultured Verrucomicrobiota bacterium | reverse complement strand
ATTAATGGCGGCGATCACGCCATTCAATCATCCCCTCAATCAAGTGGCGCACAAACTCTCGCCCGCCATCGCGGCGGGCGCGCCGGTCATCCTCAAGCCATCGGAGAAAACACCGCTCACGGCGATTCGTTTCACCGAACTGCTCTACGAGGCGGGATTGCCGCCGGAATTGCTGAGCACCATCGTTGGGCCGGTCGATTCGGTGGTCACGCCGCTGATTGCCGATGACCGAGTAGAGCTTGTCAGTTTCACCGGCAGTGTGGCCATCGGCAAAACGATTTCACACACGGCCGGTTACAAGAAACTTTGCCTCGAGCTGGGCGGCAATTCGCCGCTCATCGTACTGGACGATGCCGACCTCGACCTCGCCGTGAAACTCGCCGCCGAGGGGTGTTTCCGTAACTCCGGCCAACGCTGCACGGCGGTGAAACGCCTGCTCATTCACGAGGCCATTCTCGAGGAATTCACCGAGGCATTCGTGGCCAAGGTCGCGGAGTATCCCTGTGGCGATCCCGCCGATGAAGCTACGCGTGTGGGCACGGTCATCGATGAAGCGGCGGCCACGCTGCTGGAATCACGCGTGGAAAAGGCCGTGACTTCGGGCGCGAAGGTTTTGGCCGGTGGCAATCGCACTGGCGCGCAGTTGGAGCCGACGGTCATCGCCGATGTGCCGCGTGATGCGGAGATGGTGGTGCAGGAATCCTTCGGGCCACTGGCGCCGATTATTTCGGTGAAGAATCTCGACGACGCCATTGAGTACGCCAATGGCACGGCGTTTGGGCTTTCCTCGGGCGTGGTGACCAACAACATGGAAGCCGCGCTGGCGTGTGTGAAGGGCATTCGCACCGGCACGGTGAACATCAATGCCGTGCCCGGCTATCGAATCGAGAGCTCGCCTTTCGGCGGTGTAAAAGATTCCGGCCTCGGCATTAAAGAAGGCGTCATCGAGGCGATGAAATACATGACCAACGTGAAAACATTTTCTCTGCCATGGTAGACTCAACAGACAAGCCCCTCTTCACGCCCGGCCCCTTGACCACCAGCCCAACGGTGAAAGCCGCGATGAGCCGCGACCTCGGCTCGCGCGACACGGAGTTCATCGGCGTGGTCCGCGATTTGCGTAATGACTTGCTGCGGCTGGCCGGGGTTTCGCAGGCCGACGGTTGGGAAGCGGTGCTCATGCAGGGCAGCGGCACGTTCGCCATTGAGTCAGTGCTCTCCTCCATTACGCCAGCGAACGGCAAATGGCTGGTTATCATCAATGGCGCGTACGGCGAGCGCGTTTTGAAAATCATCGAGCAGCACAACATCTCCGCCGAAGCCATCCGCTGTCCGGAAAATGAATTGCCCAACCTTGAATCCGTTGGCACCGCGCTTGAAGGCGGCAGCTTTACGCACGTGGCGCTGGTGCATTGCGAGACGACCTCGGGCATCATGAACCCCATCGCCGAGATTGGCGCACTGGCGAAGTCGCACGGCTGCGTTCATTTCGTTGATTCAATGAGTGCCTTCGGTGGCGTCGAATTTGACTTCGCCGGCAGCCAGCTCGACTGCCTTGTATCGAGCGCCAACAAATGCGTGCAAGGCGTCCCCGGATTTGGCTTCGCGCTGTGCAAACGCGAACTGCTCGAGGCTACCGAGGGCTTTGCCCGCACTGTCAGCCTCGACCTCACCGCGCAATGGCGTGGCTTGGAAAGCAACGGCCAGTTTCGATTCACGCCACCCACACACACACTATTGGCGTTTGCGCAGGCACTGCGCGAACTGGCCGACGAAGGCGGTATCACCGCACGCGCCGCGCGCTACCGAGCCAATCACGATGCCTGCGTGGCGGGCATGCGGGCGATGGGATTCAGCGAGTACGTTCCGGAAGAATTGCAAGGCCACATCATCAGCTCGTTCCTGTACCCGACAGACGATTTTGATTTCGACGAGTTTTACGATCGCCTCAACGACAAAGGCTTCGTCATCTATCCCGGCAAGGTAACCAAAGCCGACTGCTTCCGCATCGGCCACATCGGCCATTTGTTTCCGGCTGACACCGAGGCCCTGCTGACCGCCATCCGCGAGGTGGCGGGCGAGATGAACCTGTCCATCGAGGCCAAGCCTGCGTAACCTTTCGTATGTCTGATCTATCGTCAACCAAGCAGGACGCCCTGAACACGCACTGGCGGTGGCGAATCTTTTTCATCACTTGGCTGGCGTACGCGGGCTTTTATCTCACGCGCAAATCATTTTCCGTTGCCAAAATTGGAATGGAAAAAGATCCATCGGTCAGTTTGGATCCAGCGATGATGGGTGTGCTTGACGCCTCCTATCTCATTGCATACGCGATTGGCCAGTTTGTTTGGGGTATGTCTGCCGATCGCCTGGGCCCGCGCAAAGTGGTGTTGGGCGGCTTGTTGACCTCCGTGGTGGCAGGAGTGGCGATGGGTTTTTCATCTGCCACATTGCTCTTTGGCGCCCTTTTGTTTGTTCAGGGCTTGGCGCAATCCACCGGTTGGGCGCCGCTTACAAAGAACGTCAGCTTTTGGTTTCCACAAAAACAACGTGGAGTGATTTATGGATTTTGGTCCACCAACTATGCGGTGGGCGGTCTGATCGCTTCGCCGATTGCCGGTTTTCTTGCAGTCTATTTTGGCCATTGGCGATACGCATTTTGGGGGCCGGCAATTATTCTGTTGGGCGTGTGGGTTTTGTTTTTGGTGCTGCAACGCAACGAGCCGAAGGACGTCGGGTTGCCGCCGGTTGACGACGATGAAGAAGAGGAACCGGAAAGTGGCGAGCCGGAATCCAAAGCCAGCTCATGGCGAACCTCACTGCAGGTTTTGAAAAATAAGCAGGTGCTGATCATGGCCGCCAGTTATTTTTTCCTAAAGCCCACCCGCTATGCCATTATTTTTTGGGGACCGTACATGGTAAACAAAAAACTCGGCACCAATGAGCTGGACTCCGCCATCACCAGCGCCATCTTCGATGGAGCCGGTGTGTTGGGCGCGTTAACGGCCGGGATTGTGTCCGACAAAATTTTCAAATCCCGTCGCATGCCCGTGTGCGTGGTGTTGTTGGTGCTCCTCGCCGTCACTCTGTTCATGTTTGACACCTTCACTAGCACAGGCAGTCATCTCATGATGGGTGTATTGCTGTTCGCCATCGGTTTTTTCATCTACGGGCCAGATTCCATTTTGGCGGGTGTTGCCGCTGTGGATTTTGGCACAAGCAAAGGCGCCGGAACTTCAGCGGGCTTCATCAATGGCTGCGGCTCCATTGGCGCCATTCTTGGCGGCTCACTGCCCGGTGTTATTTTTACCCAATACGGCTGGGGCACGCTTTTTAATATCCTTGGAGCCTCAGTGTTCATGGCAGCCATTCTGCTTGCCACACGATGGAACGCAGTTCCTGCCCAACAAGCTGAATCACAGGCATGAGCCAACTCTACGAAACAACGACCCTTGATGCATTAATTGCCTCGCGCGAAAAAGGTCACTCGATGCCGCGCGAGTTTTATGTAGGAGACGCCCTGCACGAGGCGGACATCGAGCGCATCTTTCGGCGGCAATGGGTGTTTGTCGGGCACTCGTGCCAGATGAAAAAGCCGGGCGAGTTTTTCACTGTCACCATCGGCGATGACCCGCTCATCATCATTCGCGGCAATGACGATGTCATCCGTGCGCTGCATAATGTTTGCCGTCATCGCGGCACGCTCATTAGCCGCGAAGACTGCGGCAAGGTGCGACGGTTGGTGTGCCCGTACCACCAATGGACGTACGAACGCGACGGCAAGCTTGCTTCGTGCCGCGGCATGCACGACATCGACCACGATGAACTTGGCCTTCAGTCCGCGCACTTGGAGGACTTGGAAGGGATGCTCTTCGTTTGCCTCGCGGAAACGCCGCCGGACTTTGCCGCCGCGAGCGAGGCGATGACCGAGGTCATCCGCCCGCAGCGGATGGGTGAGGCGAAGGTGGCAAAGATTGTTGATTACGAAATCGGCGCTAACTGGAAGCTCGTCTGGGAAAACAACCGCGAGTGCTACCACTGCATCGTCAACCACCCGCAGTACATCAAAGCGAATTTTGATCATTACAACAGCGACGACACCACGCCGCGCGTGCAGGAACGCATCGAGGCCGCCGCTGATCGCCACGCGGTGCAGTGTGCCAAGCACGGGCTGGAGGTCACCCACAAGGAAACGGGAATGGCAACGTTTCCTGACCCCGACCGCGGCTGCTGGTTTGCCGCCAATCGCACCACGCTGGTGGAGGGTTACGTCAGCGAAAGCATGGACGGCCGGCAGGTCGCGCCGTTGATGGGCGATTACGCCGACGCCGATGTCGGCACGATGCGTTGCCGGACGATGCCGAATATGTGGAACCACTCCAGCTGCGACCACGTGGTGAGCACGCGCCTGTTGCCACTCGCCGCCAATCGCACACAGGCGCGCGTGATGTGGCTGGTGCATCCCGACGCCGAGGAGGGCCGCGATTACGAATTGGAAAAATTGATGCCTTTCTGGCAGCTCACCAGCGAACAGGACTGGGAACTGTGCGAGTTTGCCCAGACCGGCATCAGCTCCCGCGCCTACCGCCCCGGTCCGTACTCCACCCACAAGGAATACAACGTCGACGCCTTCGTGCGCTGGTATTTGGAGGCTTTGCAAAATGGCTGATCAACCCAAATCCGCAAACATTGTCATCATCGGCGGCGGTGCTGTCGGTTGCGGCGTGGCGTATTCGCTGGCCAAGGCGGGCGTGGAGGATGTGTTGCTGCTCGAAAAAGAATCGACACTCGCGGCAGTCACCTCCGGTCAGGCAGCGGGGCTGGTCGGGCAAGTGCGCAACAGCGTGGAGCGCACCCAGCTCGCGATGTGGTCGGTAAAAACTTTCAGTGAACTGCAGGCGGACGAAACCGCCAATCCTGGCTGGCGACAGGTGGGGTCATTGCGCGTGGCGCTCAATGACGAGCGCGTGGCGGAATTCGAGGGCATGAAGGCCGTGGCCGATGAGGCTGGTCTGGAAACGGAATTCATCGACCCCGCCACCGCGCAATCGCATTGGCCGCTGATGGATTTCAGCGCAGCCAAGGCGGTGCTGTGGTGCCCGAGCGACGGTTACCTGCAACCCAGCGACCTCACGATGGCGTACGTGGCGCACGCGCGAAAGATGGGCGCACAATTTTTGACCAGCACTCCCGCGCGCAGCATTCGCCTCGAGGGCGAGCGCGTCACCGGCGTGGAAACCGAGGCGGGTGTGATCGAATGCAAGACCGTCATCAACGCCGCCGGCGCGCATGCCTTTCACGTCGCGAAAAGCGTCGGGCTCGAGCTGCCCATCGTGCCGGTGCGCCATGAATTTTTTGTGACGGTCCACGCCGATGGTTTCACGCCTGATCTGCCGGTGGTGCGCATTCCCGATGCCACGTTGTACCTGCGTTCGGAAACCAACGCGCTGCTGTGCGGCGGCTGGGAACCGAACGGGCTCTCCACCGACCCGCGCGACTTCGCTTTACCCACCGAGCCGCCCGCCATTGAGCCGGATTACGAGGTGCTGGGCTGGTTCGCCGAACAACTCGCGCCGCATTTGC
The DNA here is from genome assembly GCA_964548235.1 of uncultured Verrucomicrobiota bacterium. Taxonomy (GTDB): domain Bacteria; phylum Verrucomicrobiota; class Verrucomicrobiia; order Limisphaerales; family UBA1100; genus JACNJL01. The sequence goes on along the minus strand of CAZJRV010000166.1, from coordinate 1,108 downwards.
CGAAGGTGAACGACCTCGGCCTACGCAGCGTGTTTCGCGGCTGGCCCACCTTCACTCCCGATGGCCGATTCATCATCGGCCCCAGCGCGCGCGTCCCGGGCTTTGTGATGGCTGGCGGCTGCAACGCCCACGGCGTGTCCGGCAGCGCGGGCATTGGCCGCCACGTGGTGGAGTCGATGCTCGAGGAAACGCCTTCGGATTACGTGCAGAGCCTGTCACCGAATCGCTTTACTGAAAACGGCTGGGACTGGCAAAACGCCCGCCGCGAGGCGCAGCATTACTACGAGACTTATTATTGTTTAGGACATTAGAAATGAGCGAAAACACATCAGACATCATCATCATCGGGGGCGGCGTGGCCGGCTTGTCCACCGCCATGCAGTTGGCCAAGCGCGGCGTGGCCGTCACCGTGCTGGAGCGCGAACAAATCGGAAACGGCTCCACCGGGCGCGCGGCCGGGCTGCTCGGGCAGTTGCGCGGCACCACCGAGCATACAAAAATGCTGATGGACGGCGTGGAGATTGTGCGGGAACTCGAGGAACGCGCCGGCGTGGAGATTTATGTGCGCACCGGATCCGTGCGCGTGGCCGAGACGCCCGAGCGCGCGCAGGAGATTGCCGACCTCATCGAGATGGGCCGGTCGATTGGGTTCGACATCAGCGAGCTGCCTATCGACGAGCTGGCCAAAAAGATGCCTTACATGCGCACTGACGATTTGACGACTGCGTGTTGGTGCCCCACAGACGGCCATCTACAACCGGCGGAATTGGCCAGCGCCTTTCACAAAGTGGGCCGCGAGCTGGGCGTGCGTTACGAGACGCAATGCCCCGTCACCGGTGTATTGATCGAGGGCAACAAGGCGCGTGGTGTGCAGACGCCGAAGGGCGAGTTTCACGCGCCCATTATTGTGAATGCCGCTGGGCCGTGGTCGTACCTCGTCGCCGGCCTGACGGATACCAACCTGCCGACCGCCGCGCTCGGGCACGTGTATCTCACCACGCAGCCTGATCCAGATCACCCCGTCGACCGCCTCAGCCCCGGCTTTCGTAATCGACACAATCGAGTTTATGGCCGACCGGAAAATGGCGGACTGCTCGTCGGTATTTAT
>CAZJRV010000165.1:0-6698 GCA_964548235.1 uncultured Verrucomicrobiota bacterium | reverse complement strand
CGATAAAGAACGCCGCCACCACCAGCCACACCGTGGTGTTGCCGTAACCGCTAAGCGCGGACGCAAATGACTCCTTGGCCGAATCGCCCAAAGTTTGCGTGGCCGCCAGCGTGACCACTGCAATGAGTACCGCCGGCCCCATCGGAATGGGCCGCAGAATGAAACTCAAAATTGTTGCAAAGAAAACCGCGAATACCCGCCAGCCTTCAATCGACAATCCCACTGGCGGCCCGAACCACCAAAGATTTGCACCGACCAAAAAACAAACCGCCAGCTTGATGTAATGAACACTCTGTTCCGCTTTTGGTTTCTCCGCCACGCCGCTGTTGCTTTAACGGAACAAACCGCGTTCGCCAAGCTTTTGGTAAGGATGCGCAGGAGGGTGTCACTACCGGCACAAATCCGCCATCGCGTCTTTGATGTTCGCGAATGCAAACTCGTAGCCCTCTTCTTCTAACCGGCGCGAAACACAATAGCGGCCGTACAGCACCAACTCCGGATCCGTCCGCAGCAACCAATGCGCGCCGAAGCGGACCATCCATTCCGTGGCCGGCAAACCGACGGGCATCCCGATGCCGCGGCGCAGTTCGCGCATAAATTTACTCTGCGAAACCGGCTTGGGCGCGGTAGCAATGTATGTGCCGCGCATTGTGTCATTGGAGATGGCGCGGACGATGAGGCGCGTCATATCGTCGATGTGCAGCCAACTGATGCCCTGCCGACCGTGCCCTACGCGTCCGCCCAAACCGCAGCGCGCGAGCATTCGCATCTTCGGAAACGCGCCGCCCTTCGCGCCCAACACAAAACTCGTCCGCAAAATCACCTGCCGCATCCCGGGCAACACCGCCTCGGCGTAGGCCGCCTCCCACGCCTTGCCCACGATGGGCGCCAAGCCCATGCCAAATGCTGAATCCTCATCGCACACCGCCTCGGGCGGATCGCCGTAAATGTGGGCCGTGGACATTTGAACCCATACCGGCGGCGGCGTCTTCAAGCCCCGCACCGCCTTGCCCAACACACGCGTGGCCTCCACCCGCGAGCGGAGAATTTCATCGCAGTGATCGGGCGATTTGATGCAGTCCACCGTGCGCCCAGCGAGATTAACCACCGCCGCCGCGCCCTCAAGATGACACGCCCAATCACCCACCGTGCGGCCATCCCAAATGGCGTACTCCCACGGTCCACGCGTCTCGGGCAGGTGCCGAGAGAGCACCACCACCTCGCAGCCGGTTTCAGCAAGATGTCGCGCCAAGTTGCTTCCGATGAATCCGGTGCCACCGGCGATGATGATCTTGCCATTTGGGTTTTGCATTTCAGTTTCAGTTTTCAAATGACTACTTGTTCAGGATCGGCGGGACATTGCTTTTTTTCCGCATCCGATCGAAGTTGTACATGTTAAAGAAGTGCATCGCGCCGAGCACCAGCAGCACAACGCCGAGTTTGGTGGCGGCGTATTCCACGCCGTTTTCGATGTCCGTGGGCTTGGTGCCGTAACGAAGATACAGCAGGATGAAGCCGAGGTTGACGAGATAAAAGCCGACCACCAGCAGGTGATTCACGCTGTCGGCCATTTCCTCCTTGCCCTTGAATGCCTCAAGCAAAAATACGCGTCCGTTTTTGTAGAGCGTGTGCGCCACCCACGCGGTCATCACAATGCTGATGACGCTGTAAACGATGTAGATGTAAACGGCGGTTGTCATTTTATTTGTGTCCTTTCATTTTTAGTTTGGGGTTTATTGAAATTGGATTTGAAATTCCGCAGCGGTCATCGCACGCCTCTTCGGCAGGCATCATCCGGTAACGATTCTTGGCCACCCAGCGATAGCACACGTCAATCAGCCAATGGACGCCGGGAATTTTCGCCGCCAACCACATCGGCCAGAGCCACCATACTTGGCCCCACAAGTGGGCGTGAGCATCTGCGCCGCCCAGCACTTTGCCGCGTGGGGTGAGCACGCGCATCTCGCCCAGCAACTCCGCCTCGGGCAAATTGAGCCGCCGCCGCACCCAATCCGCCTGCAGCGGCACAAACTCCACACCGCGCGGCTCCCAAACCGGGCGCATCAGCAACACCGCCTTCAGGCACATCGGGCAAACACCATCGAAGCACACGACGGTTCCATTTCTTTCTGTCATTTCAAAAAAGACTGAAATCTTGTGGCAGCTCATTTTGTGTTCTCAGTTTTGGGGTTTGTCTCAATTAAATCGGTAGCAACTGCAGCACTTTATCGCCCATGCGCGAGAGTTTGCGCAGGGTGCTCGTCGGCAGTTTGGCCACGCGGGCGTAGCATCCGGAGGCGCTTTCGAAAAATTCGGCCAAGCCTTCCAGCCGTTCCTCGGTGTGCGGATCCTTCTTACGGGCCTTCTTTTGTTCGGCCAGACAATCGCGCAGCAACTCCAGCGTGGGATCCATCTCGCGGCGCTTGCGTTCGTCGATGATGATGCGGAACATCTCCCACGGATCATCGAGCGTCTCAAAATGATCTCGGCGATCGCCCATCAGCTGCACATTTTTCACAATGCCCCACCCCGTCAGCTCGCGCAAACTGGTGCTGACATTGGACCGCGCCACCTCGAGCACGAGCGTGATTTGCTCCGCATTCAGCGGTTTTGGCCAAATATACAGGAGCGCATGAATCTGGGCGACGGTGCGGTTGATGCCCCATTTGGTGCCCATTTCGCCCCAATGGAGAATGAATTTCTGCTGGACCGGCGAAAGTTGGATGGTTACTTCATTCATTTCTGTCAAGACAGAATAAACTGAAAACGAAAAACGCGCAAGGGGAAATTTCGATTTTTTTGAAAAAAGTTTTTGGAGCAGAATAAAGGCTCAACGATCATTGAATATTGAGCTTCGAAAACACTCTTATTCCCGTCATTCCAGCAATTCCGGCTTGAGCCTCCCCTTGCTCTTCACTAGCTTCCGGCAAATGCTTGTGCGAGAACGACCAAATGCCGACACTGCCGGGGCTGTGTCAGACAATGAATCCCAACCTGTGAAATTGACGGGGCATCCCGACCGTTTTGCTAACCGCCACATTGGGCCGGATGCGGCCGAAGCGCGGGCGATGCTGGAGGTGCTGGGCTGTGGCTCGCTGGAAGGGTTCATTGATGAGGTGGTGCCCGCAGCCATTCGCAGTGAGCGGCCGCTCAACCTGCCCCCTGCCCTCTCGGAGCATGAGGCGTTGAAGGCGTTGAAGCGGATTATTTCGGCCAACAAACCATTCCGCAGCTTCCTCGGCATGGGCTACCACAATTGCCTCGTGCCGCCGGCGATTCAGCGGAACTTGCTGGAGAATCCGGGCTGGTACACGCAGTACACGCCGTATCAGGCAGAGATTTCGCAGGGGCGACTGGAGAGTTTGCTGAATTTTCAAACCATGGTGGCGGACCTCACCGGCTTGGAGATCGCCAATGCGTCGTTGCTCGACGAGGCGACGGCGTGCGCGGAGGCGATGGTGATGTGCCACGCCGTAAAGGGCAAAGGCGGCCGCAACGTGTTTGTGGCGGCGGCGGATTGTCATCCACAAAATATCGAGGTGCTGCAAACCCGCGCCGCGCCGCTGGGCATCAAGGTGCGTACGGGGGCGACAGACGGATTGGAACTGGACGAAAATGTGTTCGGAGTGCTGTTGCAATATCCAGCCACCGACGGCGCGGTGGAAGATTACATGAGCCTCATCGCGCGCGCGCACGAGGCGGGCGCGATGGTGGTGATGGCCACCGATTTGCTGGCGCTCACTCTGCTGAAAGCTCCCGGCGAATTGGGCGCGGACATCGCCGTGGGCAATGCCCAGCGCTTTGGCGTGCCGCTGGGGTACGGCGGGCCGCATGCGGCGTTTTTTGCCACGCGCGATATTTATAAACGGCAGATTCCCGGCCGCATTGTCGGGGTGTCCAAGGATGCCCGTGGGCGCCCCGCCTTTCGTCTGTCGCTGCAAACACGTGAGCAACACATTCGGCGCGACAAGGCGACGAGCAATATCTGCACCGCGCAGGCATTACTGGCGAATATGTCGGCGATGTACGCGTGCTATCACGGGCCGGATGGATTGCGCAATATCGCCGCGCACGTGCACGGACTCACCCGTTGCCTCGCCGCGGGGCTCAAACGCCTCGGGCACAAGCTGGGGCACGCGACGTTTTTTGATACGGTCACGGTCACGCATAATAATCTGAATGCGCGCGAGGTGGTGCGTGAAGCGGAAAAGTTCGGCATCAACCTGCGCGTGCTCGATGCGCAAACCCTCGGTATCGCGCTGGACGAAACGACGACCGAAGCGGACGTGCTCGATTTGCTGGCGGTCTTTAATGGCGGCCGCGATGTGCCCTTCAAGCTGGCCGAACTCACGCCCGCGACGGCCACGCCGGAAGGGCTGACGCGCACTAGCGATTTTCTCACGCACGAGGTTTTTCACAAACATCGGTCCGAGACGGAATTGATGCGTTACTTGAAACGCCTCGAGAGCCGCGACCTTTCACTGACGCAGAGTATGATCCCGCTGGGCTCGTGCACGATGAAGCTCAATGCGGCGGCCGAAATGCAGCCGGTTTCGTGGCGCGAATTTAATAGCATCCACCCCTTCGTGCCCGTGGCGCAAACGCGCGGGTATCAGGAAATGTTTGCCGACCTCGAGGATTGGCTGGCGGAAATCACTGGATTCGCCGGCGTATCGCTGCAGCCCAATGCCGGTTCGCAGGGCGAGTATGCGGGGCTGTTGGTCATCAAGGCGTATCACCAAAGCCGCCGAGAACCGCAGCGCAACATCTGCCTCATCCCCATGAGCGCGCACGGCACCAACCCCGCCAGCGCGGTGATGGCCGGCCTCGAAGTGGTCCCCGTAAAATGCAGCGACGAAGGGGACATCGACCTCGACGACCTGCGCGCCCAAGCCGAAGCGCACGCCGCGGATCTCGCCGCGATCATGGTCACCTACCCCTCCACGCACGGTGTGTTTGAGGAAACTATCCGGGAGATTTGCGACATCGTACACGGTGCGGGTGGCCAGGTGTATCTCGATGGCGCCAACCTCAATGCCATGGTCGGCCTCGCGCAACCGGGCGAACTCGGCGCGGACGTTTGCCACATCAACCTGCACAAAACCTTTTGCATCCCACACGGCGGCGGCGGCCCGGGAATGGGCCCCATCGGTGTGGCGGAGCACTTGGTGGATTTCCTGCCGGATCATTCCGTCGTCAAGCTCGGTGGCGAAAATCCAATTGGCGCGGTTAGTGCCGCGCCGTGGGGCAGCGCCAGCATTTTGCCCATCTCGTGGATGTACATCGCAATGATGGGCACCGACGGACTGCGCGCGGCCACCGAGCACGCCATCCTAAATGCCAACTACATCGCGCACAGGCTGGACCCGCACTACCCCGTGCTCTTCAAAGGCACAAACGGCCGCGTGGCGCACGAGTGCATTTTGGATTTACGACAGTTCAAAAAAGTCACCGTCGAAGACGTCGCCAAGCGGCTGATGGATTTCGGCTTCCACGCGCCGACCATTTCATGGCCCGTCGCCGGCACGATGATGGTGGAGCCCACCGAGAGTGAATCCAAAGAAGAACTCGACCGCTTCTGCGACGCAATGATCGCCATCCACGCCGAAATAGAAGCCATCGAATCCGGCGAGGCCGATGCAGAGGACAATCCCCTCAAACAATCCCCGCACACTCCGGACATGGTAGCCGCCAACGACTGGCCCCACGCCTATGGCCGCGAGCAAGCCGCCTTCCCCGCCGAATGGCTCCGCGAATACAAACACTGGCCCGCCACCGCCCGCATCGACAACGTCTGGGGCGACCGCAACCTCGTCTGCAGCTGCACGGGGATGGAATCGTTTTTGGAGGAGTGAGGGAGCGTGTCCCTGCCAAAATAATGCCAAAAAAAGGCGGCCGGTTTGGCCGCCTTTGAATTTTTTTGTTTTCCCTTGCCTAGTTCAGGATCGGTTCGCCTTCGCCATCGAGGAAGCCTTGGAGTTGGCGGAGGCGGGTGGGGTGACGCATTTTTCTTAATGCCTTTGCTTCGATTTGGCGGATGCGTTCGCGGGTGACTTTGAATTGTTTGCCGACTTCCTCGAGCGTGCGGCTGTAGCCGTCGGTGAGGCCGAAGCGCAGCTCGAGCACTTTGCGTTCGCGCTCGGTGAGTGAGGTGAGCACGTCGCCGAGCTTGTCTTTGAGCAGCGAGAAGCTGGTCATGTCGCTTGGGTTTTCGGCGGCTTTGTCTTCGATGAAGTCGCCGAAGTTGGTGTCGTCACTGTCGCCGACGGGGCTTTGCAAACTGATGGGTTGCTGGGCCATCTTCATGATGGCGCGCACGCGCTCGACGGGGAGCTGCATTTCGTCGGCTATTTCTTCCGGCGTGGCTTCACGGCCGAAATCCTGCACGAGCTGTTTCTGCACGCGCATGAGTTTGTTGATGGTCTCGATCATGTGCACCGGGATGCGAATGGTGCGGGCCTGATCGGCGATGGAGCGTGTGATGGCCTGACGAATCCACCACGTGGCGTAGGTGGAAAACTTGTAGCCGCGGCGGTACTCGAATTTCTCAACCGCCTTCATCAAGCCCATGTTCCCTTCCTGAATGAGATCCAGGAACGATAGACCGCGGTTGGTGTATTTCTTGGCGATTGAAATGACAAGGCGCAGGTTGGCTTCCACCATTTCTGTCTTGGCCTGATGGGCTTTCTTCCCAAAAT
>CAZJRV010000164.1:0-6811 GCA_964548235.1 uncultured Verrucomicrobiota bacterium | reverse complement strand
AAATCGCTGGGTTGGATTTCGGGCACTAGTTTTTGCAGTTGCTTGCAGAAATATTTTTTGCTGAATGAACCGCGCAATTCGTGCACGCACATTTTTGGATATTTGAAAGCGAAGCGCCACAGGCCGGGATAGGTGAGGGCGTCGAACAAGTCGCGCACATTTAGATTGGTTTTCCGATAGCCTTCGCGGGCGAAGGCGAGCACGGCATTGGGACCGGCTTCGATGCCGCCGTTGATGAGACGGGTGAAGTGGACGCCGAGAAATGGGAACTGCGGATCGGGCACGGGGTAAATGAGATGGCGGACGAGGTGCCGCGATTCGGGCTTGAGCTGGAAATATTCCCCGCGAAAGGGGACGATGCGGAGGTCGCGCTTTTGGCCGGCGAGTTGGCTGACGCGGTCGCAATGGAGTCCGGCGCAGTTGATAATCCAATCGGCGGAGAACTCGCCGACGGTGGTTTCAACCGTCCATTCGGTGCCTTCGCGGAAGCCGGTGGCGCGGGCTTTGGTGACGACTTTCCCCCCCATTTTTTCGATGTTTTTGACGAGGGCGGTGGTCACGGCGGGGTAATCGACGATGCCTTCCTGCGGTACTTTGAGCGCGGCGAGGCCGCCGATGTGCGGCTCGATTTTGCGCATTTGGTCACGGCTCAATTTCTCGATGCCCTTGAGTCCATTGGCTTGGCCGCGTTCAAAAAGTTTTTCCATTCGCGCCACCTCGGCGTCGTTGGTGGCCACGACGAGTTTGCCACAAATTTCATGTGGTACTTTGTGTTCCGCGCAGAACTCAGCCATCTCACGGATGCCTTGCACGGCGAGGCGCGCCTTGAGCGAGCCGGGGGTGTAATAAAGTCCGCAATGGAGCACGCCGCTGTTGTGGCCGGTTTGGTGTTGGCCGGGGGCGGGTTCCTTTTCCAGCACGGTGACGTCCGCGCCGGGGTGCTGGCGCAACAACTGCCGCGCCGTGGCCAGCCCGACGATGCCGCCGCCGATGATGAGCGTGGATGGGGTTTTCAGCTTTCGCCTCCTTGTGCGGAGGTTAACAGAGGAAGGGGTTTTTGGAAAGACTAGCGAACAATCCGGGGAAAAGACCGACTGGCCGGGGGTCCGGGTGTGGACCCCGCGGCCAGCGGTAAAACCCAACAACTTCAAACAGTTTCCCTGGCTGACGGTGCCGTCCATGGCGTGTCGGCTGGGCCGAGGTCAGTTGTGTTAGCCTCGGAGGAGTTGCAGCGCCGCGGTGGGCAGCTGGTTGGCTTGGTTCAGCATCTGGGTGCCGGACTGCACGAGGATTTGGTAACGCGCGTAGGAGGTGGCCTCCTCAGCGACATCCACGTCAGCAATACGGCTGATGGCGGAGGAGAGGTTCTCCTTCGTCACCGAGAGCTGGTCGTTGGTAAAGTTCAGACGGGATTGGACAGCGCCCAATTGCGCGCGGTCAATCGCGATCCGGCTGATGGCTTCCGACACCTTGGTGAGCGCATCGGCGGCAAACGTGGCGCTGGTGAGTCCCGTGCCCGCAGCTATGGCATTTGCGTAGCTGGCCGTGGTGAGGTCAATGCCGGGCATGGCAAAGGTGTCACCCTCGGAATCGATGGTCACGTCAATGTCAGTCGAGGTGAAGAGTGATACACCGTTGAACTCCTTGTCGGTAGTGTCATCGATGTAGTCCTTCAGCTGCTGGAATTCCTTGTCGTACAGGTTGCGGTCATCGGTGGACTTCGTGGCGTCCTTCGCCAGCATGGCGAGCTCACCCATCCGTCGGAGGGCCTTGTCCACCGTCTTCATGAAGCCGTCCTGGGTTTGGGTAAACGAGACGGCGTTGACGACGTTGGAGAGGGCGGAGTCGAGACGTTTAATTTGCGCCTTCAACCGCGAGCTCACCGCCAAACCGGCGGCGTCGTCAGACGGGTTGATGATCTTCTGACCGGAGCTGAGCCGGCTCAGTGATTTGGCCAGATTGTTCTGGCTCACGTTTAGGTTGTTGGCCGTTCGGGAGGCCTCAACGTTGGTATTAATAACCATGGTTCGTTCCTTCTATTTTGGTTGTTTGTTGTTGGTTTGGGTTAAATTCCGTTCTAACCGGGATTTAATTGTTTACTAATTGTTTTACTCTGTGCTTGGCCGATCCGGCGGCCTGTTCGTTGTTCGATTTAATTTCCTCGTAAATTTCTTTTCGCATTACCGGGATTTCCAACGGGGCATCCACTCCGATTCGAACATTATCATTGTCCACTCGCAGCACGCTTACCGTCACATTTCCATCGATAATAATGCTTTCGTTCAGTTTTCTCGATAGCACCAACATGGGAATTCATTCCTTTCACGGTTGTCTCCGTCAGTTCCCCATGGGGTGGGCGAGGCTCAGCTCTGCTGCGTTACGCGGCACCACTTGGCGGGCCTTCTGTGTGCTTTTGTTGTACACAATCGGACCCTTGAGGTTTACGGTTACAGTTTCATCCGCGTGATAAGTGGCGATATTCAGCACCACTGCGTCCTCGGAGTTTTCCAGCCCAATCAGGGCCACATCTTCATCGGCCAACTCGATGCTGTAGTGTTCGACCACGTAGCCGGGGGGGATGACGAGAAAAGACTGGTCGGCATCCTTGCCCCTGAGCCACTGGTACGGGGCCAACTCGGGGTCTGAAATCAGCTCAAAATCCTTATTGAGCTCAAACCCGAGCAGTCCCGAGGCGAAGTACAGGTCAACCCCGGTAATCTCGGCGCTGGCTTCCGCCTGGGGCGCGACCTCTGTACTTTTATTTTCAATCGTCAACATAGCGACAGTTATTTTCGGAGATAACAAAGCAATGCCCATGCCAACTTTGTGGATAAACCGGCGAAATCACAAAAACTTCATTTTATTGAAAAAAAGAAAAAACACGCCCAAATTTATGCCATAAAAATGAGAAATTTTGGAATAAACAGAAAAAACACCCAAATTGACTCAGCATTATTTGCCTGAAAAAAACCTTCACCCGGCACCTTTTACCCCCCTTTTACCCCAATTACCCCTCCAAAATCACCCTTCCGGGCTCGGGTCCACCCTCAGCGTTGTTTCACCAATATCCACCTTATCCCCCGCCTGCAATTGCACGCGGCCTGTGATTTGCGTGCCATTGACCTCTGTGCCGTAGCGGCTGCCCAAATCCTCCAGCCAGCACACCCCATTATCCAGCCATACCCGCGCGTGGAGCCGGCTCACGGTGGTGTCCGGGCTTAGGTCAATGTGAATGCCCTCGCGATTGTTGGGGCGCCCCACCGTCACCACTTCCGCCGAGAGGGATTTGATGTGCCACTTGCCCTGATATTGGTAACTGATTTGCATACGGCAGTCCCTTTTTCTTCGCAAATTAATTGGCAAAAAGGCAATCCTCAAATAGAAACTCCGCATGAACCCCACCGCGCCGCAGTCCCCGCAACCGCCCGAGCTGGTTCCCGGCCAGCTTGTCGGGGCCGGCCGCTATACGTTGCGCTGGATGCTGGCTGCCGGCGGCACATGCCGTGTGTGGCTTGCGCGTGATGAACGTCTGGGCGATACAGTGGCGCTCAAGTTTCTGCAGCCTCACCTTGCCCATGACCCGGCATTGGTGGCCGAGCTGCGCAAGGAGGCGGCTGCCAATCGCCATCTTACCCATCAAAACATCGTCCAGCTTTACGACATTTACGAAAGCCAAACGGAGGCGCCTTTTTTGGTGATGGAATTTGTGGAGGGCGCCTCGCTGCACACGCTGCGCAAGCAGAAGGAAAATGAAATTTACCGCTGGCCCGAACTGCGGCCGGTCCTGCTTCAGCTTTGCAGTGCGCTGGATCATGCCCATGGCGCGCAGCTCATTCATCGTGATCTGAAGCCCGCGAATATTCTTATCGACCTCACCGGCCGCGTGAAGCTCGCTGACTTCGGAATCTCCGCTTCGCTCGCCGATGCCTACGTGGAACTCCTCGGCCAGCGTGACACCCGTGGCACGGTCACCTTTATGAGCCCACAGCAAATGGATGGGGAGCAACCTGCTGTGGCGGATGATTTATACGCCCTTGGCTCCACCCTTTACGAGCTGCTCACCGGCGAGCCGCCTTTTCACACTGGCGATCTCAATCACCAGGTGCAGGCGGTGCCTCCGCAGCCCATCGCGGCGCGTTTGCGCGAAAAACAAATCGAGGCTGATGTTCCCGCCGAGGTGGCCCAGCTTATCCTCGATTGCCTTCAAAAAGATCCGGACAAACGGCCCGCCTCCATTCGTGCGATTGCTCACGCCGTGGATCCAGCTGCGGCCACCCAACCCCTATTCATCACCCCGCCCCCTGCCACGGCCCGGCCCACCGGGCGCAAGACCGCGCCATCGCCGCGCCGTCGCTTTTCCACCGAGTTTTATATTGTCATGATGCTCATGGCGGCCCTGTTGGCCATCGCGGCGGTGACGTTATGGACGGTGATGAGGAAGTGATTTGAGCCTGAAAAAACAGTCATTTTCACCCAGCAAAAGTTCAACCGGCCGGGAGCAGAAGTTGCTTCCCGACCGGTTGTTTTGCTTCCCCCAACTGAAAACCATTAAAAATTGGGGAGGGCGTTTTATGGGTGAAATTCAGTCTATCGCAGCAGTTCCAATGCCGTCCGGGGGAGGTTGTTGGCTTCGCGCAGCATTTGCGTGCCGGACTGCACAAGGATTTGCTGGCGGGCATATTCGGTGCTCTCCGAAGCCACGTCCACATCGGTGATGCGGCTCTTGGCTTGGCTGAGATTTTGTTTGCTCGTGGTGAGCTGACCGTTGGTAAATTCAATCCGCGACTGAATCGCGCCCAAACCGGCACGATCCAAGTGCAGTTGGCTCAACGCCGCGACAATCTGGGTAAGCGCGGTTTGTGCGCCGGCAACCGTGTTAATCTTCACGCCGCCTTGATCCGTGGCAACCGCCGAGAGATCCTGCAGAGTGGAAATCGTGGAACCGGAGCCAATCACCGTAGCCGCCGCGTCCTCGCCGCTGGCGATGGGGCTGACACTGACGTAGTATCCTTTGCTGACGGCTTTACGGTGCTGATTTTCTAAGTCACCGTTGCCCACAGGTTCACTGCCAATAAAGCTGTCTTTGACGATGGCTGTGTAGTTGGATCCTGAAAATCCACCATTGCCATTTGCGGCAACGGTGAGATCCACTGTGGTGAAATCGCCAACATTAAACGTGGTCGAGTTAGCCGAGGGCGGGGCTTCCTTTACTGGGCCACTGGGCGGGGGGCCTGACACAAATGTTCCGGATCCATCAACGCGGACAAACGTACCTGCCAATAGCTTGTCGTCACCGGCACCGCGGGACGAAGTGGACCAACGGTTACCTGCACTTTCCGAGTCATTGTAATACAAATCCTGATTCAGCTTATTATAGCCATCTGCGTTTGCATCGGCCGTAAGCTTCCAAACGTCAGAGTTTACCACGTAACCAGCCTTGCTGGTTTGGTAAATATCACTACCGCCAACTTTCCAGGATTGTTCCTTGAGCGCATCGGAGTATACCGAGGCTCCCAAATCCACGCCACCAATGGTAAACGTATTACCGTCCGCATCGATGGTGATATCCACGGAGGAACCGTCGAACAGTGGCACGCCATTGAAATCTTTGTCTTTTGTGTCGCGCACATACGCCATGAGCTGCTGAAATTCCTCGTTATACAAGGCACGATCATCCGCCTGTTTGGTGTTATCCTGCGCCATCATGGCCAGCTCACTCATGCGGGTAAACGCACTATCAATCGACTGGATATAGCCATCCTGCGTTTGTGTGAGGCTCATCGCGTTGCCAAGGTTGTTTAGCACCGAATCGAGTCGCCGAACTTGTGATTCCAGTCGTGCGCTCACCGCCAAACCGGCGGCGTCATCGGAGGGATTGATAATCTTCGAGCCGGAGCTCAAGCGAGCCAGCGACTTCGCCAATGCATTTTGGCTGACCATCAAATGCGAGGCCGTCCGTTGCGCTTCTACGTTGGTATTAATAACCATATGCCTGTTCTTTCAGTTAGGTTCTGTAAACCGTTGCGGGCATATCAAAGCATCCGCCGTGCCAACTTTTGTGGATAAGTAAAATTTCAACATTTTTTAAAAAAAATTAAAAAAAGCTGAAAGTAGCCACCCAATAAAGCGATTCCTCATAAGAAACAGAGAAAAAACACGGTTTTTGAAGCAACTCGAACTAGGCAAGTTTTACCGTGGCATCCGCCAAATAGGCTAAAAATACCGATGAACGCATGGCGCCCACCGATGATAATTCCTTAACGCTCAATCGAGGCTTAGGGGCGGAGCAATTCCAAAACCATCCCCTGCCGGGCATTCGCCTGTCGCAAGGCGTGCACGGCGCTTTGGGCGCGGATCTGTTCGGAGGCAAGTCGGGTGCTTTCCTGCGCTACATCGGTATCGCGAATGCGGCTGGCGGTGGCGGTCATACTTTCGCGTTGAGCGGTGAGCTGCGCGCTGGCGGATTCCAACCGGCTGAGCGTGCCGCCAATGTTCGCGCGTTCGATGAAAACGCTGGCGCCCGCTGCCGTGGTGGCATCGAGCGCGGCGCGCGCGCCTTCCATTGAGGTCAGCCGCGTGGTGTTGGCGGTGAGCACATTAAATTCATCGGTAAACAAATTCACGTCACCCATCGTCACCGAATCGCCCTCGGGACTCACCGTCACCTCGCGCGCCTGACCGTCGAAGAGGTTCACGTCATTGAGCTGCGCGGTGCGCACGTCGTTCACCATTCCTTTGAGCTGTTGAAATTCCGTGTCGTACAGCGCGCGAATGTCATCGGGCATTGTGCCATCCTGCGCGAGCACCGCCA
>CAZJRV010000163.1:0-6822 GCA_964548235.1 uncultured Verrucomicrobiota bacterium | reverse complement strand
GAAGTTCAGAGGATCTCCATCTCAATCCCACTGTTCTCCCCAATTCCCACGAGAAACACTGAGATTCACTGAAACGAAGAATCCCACACCACAACATCACTCTAGACATAGGGAGAACATTGGGAGAATTGGGTCTCTCAGGTTTTTCTGGGAGTTGAGTGTGATAGCCGTATTTCCCCAGAAAACAGGGGATTTGATGTTCGTTGGGTTCGATTCCCAAAACACATCTATTTATTTGGAAGAAGGCCGTTGCCCAGTTGCTGAAGGTCTTTTAGTACCTTTTCAGGAATTATTCCGCCCGAACTAATAGGTGTATCCAATGTCACTACCCCTCCCTCCGCATTAATAACCTCAATATGTTCCTGAAGAGCGGGCACTTTAAAGCGCGACTCTGTTCCTGCTCCCCAGCCTTTACTCACCGGTAAAAGCAGATGCCAGATCACTCCTTTGGGAGCCGGAAAATTCTTCGGCGTCAAGGGCCGGCCGAAGCCTTTCTTGGTGCGTTCACGAAAATCATGATTTTCTCCGGAGGTAAAGGTCTGGCGCGGACACAATTTGCCCTTGGTGCAGAGCGAAAGAATCGGGTGAGCCCCGGCATTAAAGGCCAGTTCCGCCTCTGGGTTCCCGGAGCGCACCGCGTCAATCCAGGTATCGATATTGTGCTTCTCTTTTTTCAAGGGCTCGTAAGCCTCCTTCATCTCCATCTTATAGCCATCAAACCACCAGCCTGAGACCAACTTGCCGTATCGCTTGGACCATTCGCCACACACCTCACCCCAGTTTTTTAGAAAGATGGGGTTAGGCGCCTGGTTCTCGCTGCGCCGAAAGCCTTTTACTTTCCTAGGATGAGACATCGGGTTGACCTTGGGGCCAGCCGGTTTGCCATTGATTGTCGGTAATGTATCGCCCATGGCCTTGATCACCTCATAATGACGCATCGGCGCACGCGCGGTCATGTAAATGATGAGCTTGATATCCCGCTTGGCCAACCCCTCAGCAATTTCTTGAATCAAATCACGTCTGGAGGTCCACACTCCATTCTTTACCCCCAATAGTTTTTCATACGCACGATTGGGGGCGCAGTACCGGCCCCAGTGTTGGCCAATGACAAAGATAATGTAGTCGGCCTTAGTGCTTTCTACTGACCTAACAAACTCATCCACATCAAAGGAATCAATGGTTTTATTGTAGGATTGAGGGGTGTGATTGTTGAAGGCCTCATAATGGAACATCAACCCATAACTGCTCTTAGCGAGCCAACGTTCCTTTGCATCTGCCTGCACACACAAAACCAAATGAAATAAAATTGAAATCAGCACCCTCATTGCTCGTTGAAATCTACCTCACCATCCTGATACACGGAAGTTTAATTACCTTACATAAGGCAGCAAAAAAGGAAGAGAGCCACAGTGGGTCAGTTCTGAATTGTCCGCCCAGAATCATGGCAAACGCGTCAAACGCCTCAGGGCGTCAACTGCACCCGCGTGTATGGACTGGAAATGTACGTCGGATACACGCGGCCGTTGCGGCGGATGAGTTTGCGGTGGTTGCTAAAAAAATCCACGCGATGCGCGCCGAGCTGGAGTGGGATGGTGGCTTTCCACGTGTTGCTGGGGCGATGGGTCGTCATGTTGGCCCATTGCTTGGGTGGGAACAGCTCGCGAATGTAGGCGGCGCTCCCATCGGAGCCGCGGTTAAACATCCAAAAGATGCGGCTTTGATCCGCGCGCGCGCCCTTGGGGAAAGTGACGACCACGTCCAGTCGCTGACCGTTCACAGTGGTTTTCACCGTGGGCGGCGGCAGCATTTTTTCGCCGCCAAAAAAATGGCCCAGCAAAAATGCCGCCTTGTTTTGCTGATCGCGTTCGGCGGCCGGATGCCGTTCGCGCACGCCGTGGCCGGAATTGGCGCCCAAGTACAACGGCACCTTCGGAAAATGCTTCCCACCCCAGGCGAGATCGAACGCCACAAAATCATGCGTTCCCGGATGAAACAACACCTCCGCCCCGCGCTTTTGCAAGGCGGCCAGTTGCGGCGCCACAAAAACCTGCCCGGCCATTGCCTTGGCGAGGCGCTGCAGGTCCGCCCATTTGTGACCCCCCGCCAGTGCGTCGCGATTGTAAATCGGCCCATAAGTGCCACCAAGAAAGATGTGGTTGTGAATACGCCGCTCGTCAATGCGTTCCCCCCGTTCGCGCAGGGTTGCTGCGTAGCGTGTGTTTGCCTTCCGTAACTCCGCCCACGCCTTCTCATCGCACAACCGCAACGGCGACGGCCAGATCGGCGACACACTCGCGTGCAGCGCCGTGATTCGTTTGTCATGCAAAATGGCGACCGAGGGCGAGGCACCGTTTTTCGACGCACCGGACACCGCCACTTTGCCTGTTTCGAAATGCCCCTTCTCCGCGTACGCCGCTGTCACCGCGCGCATGATCGCCGCCGGCCAGCCCCAGTATTGAATGGAATGTTTCGGATTGAGCGTCTCGATAAACTTGCGTTCCGCCAAGCGCCCCAGCTCCGGCTGGCCCGAGGCCGGCAGCACCTGCACAATCGTGAACACCCGCCCGACTCCACCCCGAAGCAGCTCGGCATCCAGCCCGCGCACGCGGAAGTCGTTGTTGATATTCTGAAAATTATGCCCGCCGGTCAGGTGAAAGTCCTTCGCCTTGGCATCATGCGGCACAATGAACCGCACCGGCAACCGATACTCGCGTCCCGGCACCAGTTCGCCCACGCGAATGCTGATGAGCTTTTGCCGCGTCACCACCTCGCCCCGCACGGCATGCCAGTCCTTCAGCACCTTCACATCAAGTGTGTCGGCATCGCGCAGTGCGCCCATGTCGAACAGTGCCGCCTCGGCGGTCAATACGCCGAACCACAATCCAAAACAAATGAATGCCCTCATTTTGCGATCAAGTTCAGTGCGCTTTCAGCGAATCGTTTGCCCAAAGTTTTGTAACCCTCGGCGGAGTAATGCAAATCGTCCTTGATTTCCTTGCCGCGGCGATTTTTGCCGTCGTTCAGGTCGTCGGTGTTCACCCATGCAAAGTGCGGTTTGGATTCGGCGAGCTTCACCTGCGCCTCGCGCACCATCGTCCAGTGGGGGTAACGCTTGTTTTTCAAATCAAAATCACTGAGCCGGCCGATAACGAGATTCACGTCTTTTCGTTTCAAGTCCGCGCTGAGTTGCGCGTGCAGCCCCACCAAGCTCGCCGAATACACCGGGCCCCATTTCATTTTCGCGTCGCGTTCGCCCTGCATCCAGATGAAGGTCACGGTCTTCAGCTTGTGCCCTTTCACCGCCGGACGCACCTTGCCCATCAGGCGGTCGTACAGGTCGCCCGTCTTGGCCGGCTTTACACCCTGCGGCGAGGTCCATTTTTTGTACCAGCGCTGAATGGGCTGCCCGCCCAGTGCGTCCTGCACCACGATCACATTCTCCTTGCCCAGCGCTTTTTCCACCGCCGGCGTAAATGCTTCCTGTGGACGATGCCCCTGCATGTTCGATTGGCCGGATAAAATGAACAGGTGTTTCCCGTCCGCCGCCTGGGCTTCCGTCACCAGTAATGAATAGATGCACAAAGAAATGATGTGTTTCATGGATACCGAGATGTTGGCGCAAGCAACGCGAAAGGCAATCCAAATCCATTTTGGCCCCCTCCGGAGATTGTTTTCTGAGATTTCGCTCGCCATTCCTTCGAATTCAGGCACTCTCCGGTCATCGCCAGTCAGGCGAGTTAACAAAAAAAGATTATGCCAACAGGAAAAGTAGCTCGGTTCTTCGACCAAAAAGGTTTCGGTTTCATCCAACCCGATGACGGCGGCAAAGATTTGTTCGTCCACATCAACGAGGTGGATGGCGGCCAACTTCAGGAAGGTGACGCCGTTGAGTTCGAGGAAACCGAAGGCCGTAAAGGCCCGCAGGCTTCCAGCGTGAAGGTTGTCTAACCTTCCTCCGCTCGACAACTCCAACCCGTATTTGGGCAGCTCAATTTCAGGGTTCACCCTTACAGGCAGAGCTTTGCACTAAATTGCCCCGCTCGGCTCAGGAGAAGTTCAGGAGGGCTCAATACAGATGCGCAGGATTCATTATCCTGTGTATCGTGAATATCCTTGTACATTAAACTTTATTCAATCAACCCCGCCTCGCGCAGGGCTTCGAGCATCATCTCCTTTGGAGGCACGCCACCGGCGCCCGGATAACGGCGTCAGCCAAGGCCGTAGTCTTCAAAGCCACGCATTTCCGGATCAATGTCCAGCCCGCAAATTCTGATGGACGGGCTGCCAAGAAAACGATGCCGCACCGCCTCAGCCTCCGTGGCGATATCCAGCACGCGCACGGGCGTGGAAATTTTTTGCTCCGCCAACACCTCCCGCAGGCGTGCGACCGCACGCGCGCCATTGGGTCACTTGCCGGACTTAAGCACCACGATGGCATCCGCCTCCACCGCCGACTGCGGCCCCACACACGCACCCAGCCACAGCACCAATGCCGCGACGAAACTGATTTTGAAGATGTTCATTAGCGCGGACAGGTTGACATCGGATTTGAAGCAGCGCGAGCCGAAATCACCCCTTCAAAAAATGCTCAAAGAAATTGTAAATAACGGCGTTGCTTTCGGCGTTGGGCGCGTGCTTGGGGCGGTTGGTCATGGCCACGCGGTTTTTGACGCCAAGCAAATCATTGACGGCGATGGTGTGGTTGAGGGCTTCCCAGCGGCGTGGAGGATCTTCTGAGCCGCCGCTCACCAAAAATGGCCGTGGGGCCATGAGGGCGTGCAGTTCGTGCAGATCGCGCTTGGCGGCGAGGAGTTTGGGATACAACCCGCGCGCGGGATTGGCGGCGGTGGGCACGCCGCGTTGGCGCCAGGGTTTGGGGTGATAGCCGAGGTACCACGGTTCCCAGTAATTCACGCTTGGGCGTGTATCAAACACAATGCCGGGATCGGACCACGCGGCGCACGCAAAATTCTCGAACAGGCAAGAGGCGAACATCGCCCACTTGCCGCCGTATGAATGGCCGACGATGCCGATGCGTTTGGCGTCCACCTCCGGACGCTGCGCGAGAACGTGCCACGCATTGGCCGCCGCGCAGCCGAGCATGGAGAGCGGCTGCACGGTGGCGTTTTTTATTGATGGAAAATAAGTAGCGTACGTTCCGTTATTCGTCGTCTCCGTGGTGCCGATGGAGAGAGCCACGAACCCGCGCCGCGCCAGTTGCAGCGCGTAATCGCGAAAGGGATTGGCCTTCAACCCCGTCGCAGATTCCGGCTCATAATAAACCGTCACCACCGCCGGCCGTTTGCCTTTGCCTTTTTCTATCTTTAAAGGAATGAGCAAATACCCAGTCGTGCTTTCCACCGGCGTCCACTTGAACCGGACCTTGAGCTGCCGGAAATTCTCCCGCCGTTTCTCTTCCAGCACTTTTACTTTCGGTTCCGTGAACAGCTTTGGCCATTGCCCCATCAAGCGCATCCAGTCGCTGCGAATTTGTGCCCGCCGGCGCGCCCAGTCAGCCGGTGTTTCCACCTGCGAGCCGTCATTAAACAGCAATGGCAAACGAAAATTTCCAAACTTCCCGCGCCATCCCGCGGGCGAGCGAAATGAAGGGTCGATCTCACCAATGAAATTTGGCCGCGCCAATAGCGATGCGCCGGTCATGATCCCGCCTGTCATCGCACTCAAAAATTTTCGCCGATCGAATTGCGGCTGCATGGCTGAAATATAGATGAATCCCTCATTCTGTCGCGCATTAATGAATGAATGCAATCGCACTTTTAGCTTGCGCTGAATGTCATAAGGCTGTAGACACCGCCGCTCACGAGGTTTTCGCGCAGGCGGTTCTGCCTGCACATTGCGAATACATTCCGATTCAGGTTAAAGGCCTGCTTGTCGGCATGGCCTTTGCCGAACGAATTCGGCTCGTTCTTTTCCACGCGTCCGGCGGGTAGAGAGTTTGCAACACGCCGGACCAGGAAAATAATGAAAGTAAACGCACACGCGCCACGCGCGCGCCGGGGACGTGGTGTCTCCAAATCAGCCAATGGTAAACCGCGGAATTCGAAGAATCCGCGCAACCATCGGAACTCCAGAAATTCTAATTCGCGGTTTGAATCGCGTGGCCCCCGCTTCGAAGCCGACGCGCGTCAGGAATCAAATTCCGCGCCTTCCACACCGCCTTCCACACCGAAAAGGAATCGGCCAGAATTCAATGGCCGTCCACGCGGGGCGTTTGGCGCCCTGATGCCGGAGCTGCAAAAGGCGGTGGGCGCGCAGGGATACTGCGACCCCACGCCAATCCAGGCCGAGTGCATCCCGCATTTGCTCGATGGCCGGGACTTGCTCGGCAGCGCGCAAACGGGCACCGGCAAAACGGCGGCCTTCACGTTGCCGCTCTTGCAACAGCTCGCCAGCGAACCGCGCCGACCCAACAAGGGCTGCCCGCGCGCACTCATCCTTGCGCCCACGCGCGAGCTCGCCGCGCAGATTGGTGACAGCCTGAAAACGTACGGCCGTTTTTTGTCGCTCAACCACACGGTCATTTTCGGTGGCGTGAATCAATTTCGCCAGGTGAATGCGCTCAAGCGTGGCGTCGATGTGCTCGTCGCCACCCCCGGCCGTTTGCTCGATCTCATGCAGCAAGGCCACATTCACTTGAATGAAGTGGAAATCTTTGTGCTCGATGAAGTGGACCGCATGCTCGATATGGGCTTCATCCCCGACATCCAGCGCGTGCTCGGCAAACTGCCGGCCAAACGGCAGACGCTGTTTTTCTCCGCCACGATGACGCCCAAGATGGTGCAGCTCGCCCACACGATGGTG
>CAZJRV010000162.1:0-6827 GCA_964548235.1 uncultured Verrucomicrobiota bacterium | reverse complement strand
CTGCCCAGCTACGTGGTGATGATCACCGGCAGCGTGGCCGGCGCGGGCAACAGCCTTTGGGGAAGCGGTTTTTTGCCAACAGTCCATCAGGGAATCGAATTTCGTAGCAGCGGAGACCCGGTTTTATTTTTGTCCAACCCCAAGGGCATCAGCGGCATGGACAAGCGCGAAATTATTGATGGCATTAACTTTTTAAACAAACAAGCGCTGGCCAACGTGGGCGATCCCGAGATCGCCACGCGTATTGCACAATACGAATTGGCATTTCGGATGCAGACGAGCGTGCCGGAACTGATGGACACCTCCAAGGAATCTAAAACCACTCACGCACTCTACGGCACCCAACCCGCCAAGACCAGCTTTGCCAACAATTGCCTCCTCGCGCGCCGTCTCGTGGAGCGCGGGGTGCGCTTTGTGCAGCTCTTTGACCAGGGCTGGGATCATCACAGCGGAGTGTTTACGAACATTCCCAAGAAAGCCAAACAACTCGACCAGCCTGTGGCCGCGCTCATCAAGGATTTAAAACAGCGCGGCCTGCTTGATGACACCCTAATTATCCTGGGCGGCGAATTTGGCCGTACCCCCATGCTGCAAGGCAAAAGCAACGCGGGAGCCGGAAACAATGTGGGGCGCGACCATCACAAAGAGGGATTCACAATGATGCTCGCTGGCGGTGGGATCAAAGGTGGCACCAGCTTTGGGGAAACCGATGAACTCGGCTATCAACCCACGAACGACCCCGTGCACATGCACGACCTAAACGCCACCCTTCTCCACCTGCTCGGGCTTAACCACGAGCAACTCACCTACAAATACCAAGGCCGCGAATTCCGCCTTACTGACGTGGCTGGGCACGTGATCGACCGTATCCTGGCGTAAACGAATTAAACCTCTGGAAACCGCCGTTCATTTGGAAATTTTGCCCAGTAAATGGCTGCATATTGTAACGGTTGCCCGTTTGAATTCCCTGAACATTGAACTGGCGAAACGCAGTGCCTGCAGGCCCACCACGGCCGCCACCGGGGCTGCCACCGGGGCTGCCACCGGGGCTGCCACCGGGACCGCCCATTCCACCGCCGGGCCCACCCATTCCGCCGCCGGGACCACCCATGCCGCCACCGGGACTGCCGCCACCGGGGCCGCCTCCACCAGGTCCGCCGCCACCGGGAGCACCACCGCCACCGGTTGTACCGCCGCCACCCGTGCCACCGCCGCCTTGTCCTGCGGTGGACATTCCGGGAAATCCAAGCACCGCGCTCGGGTTAAGGCGGAAAGTACGCGTAAAGTATCCCTGCTGACTGGCAGGTTTTTGCACGAACACGACTCCTTGATCCATGATTACGTACTGGATGGGATAGTCAAAAGACATGGTGATGATATCAAGTACCTGCTTTGCCGTCAGGTTTTGCAAAACACTGTTGAGCCCCCTGACCTTGACCACATCCGGATCAAAAGCTGCCTGAATGCCGCCGCCGCCAGCTGCGCCACCGCCGAGCCCGGCCCCGCCGCCTATGCCGGGCAAGCCACCGCCGCCGCCCACACCGGGCAAGCCGCCGCCAACCGCACCCGCGCCGCCGCCCACACCGGGCAAGCCGCCGCCAGGCGCGCCTGTGCCTGGGGCACCACCGCCTTGCAGTCCTCCGCCTCCCACTGGCAAGCCCGTGGTGGGATCAACCTGTGGTGTGCCCCCACCGGGCATGCCGCCACCGGTTCCCAAAGGCAGGCCCGTAGATGGATCCACACCCGTGCCACCTTGGCCTCCTGTAGCCCCGCCTCCTTGCGTGCCGCCGGTTGCCTGATTGCTTGGCGCACCGGGCGTCATAAATTGGTTGATGATGATGTTTACTCCAATCCCATTTCCATCCTGATCCCGTTCAGGATCATTTAGCTTAATCATCGAGTTCAGCAACTCGGCCACTTCCGTCAATGTGAAACCGTTGATGCTATCCAGTTTTGGGATGACTATGTTGCGAAGTTTCTGGGCAATGTACTTTCGGTTGCGACCGGTCATCGTCGCATTGCGCTGGGCCACCGGATCAGGCACTCCATTGTAATAAGGCCGGGCCATGAAACCTGAACGCGTCAACAACTCCATCGCCTGCCCAAACTGCATGGGCCCCCGCGGAACCTGAGGTTGGGCTGCGGCTGGCGCACCCGCACCGGTTGCTGGAGTGGCCGGATTGGCCGGGGTGGCCGGAGCGGCGGTAGCCGGAGTGATCCCCGGAAGCACACCTGGAATTGGAGTACCGGGCGAACCGGGAATGGCTGGTTGCGCAACGGCCTGCACGCCGGCAATCGCCAACGCAAGCCCCGTGAATACTTGTGGCATCTTCTTCATCATACTTAAAAGTAGCACGTCTTGTACCATCGCGACAGGTCTTTTAACCTTTTTTTTCGCGGCCCACAGGGCACAATCAATTTGACAGAAACCGGCTGAAAAGTCTAAAAGAAAAGCGGAAATGAGGCATTTTTCTCCCACGGGAAAGGCACATTCCGGGCCAATTTGCCTCGGAATTGCTGTTTTGGCGATGCCACTTGGGGCGGCGCCGGTCGATTTTGCCAAGGATATCCAGCCCATTTTTGCCGAGCACTGCACCGAATGCCATGGGCCCGACAAGCAAAAGGCGGGATTGAATCTGGCTGATCCGGCCAGTTTGCGGGCGGAATTGAAGTCGGGCGAACACGCCGTGGTGCCGGGCAAGCCGGATCAAAGCGAACTGATTTACCGCCTCACCACCACTGATGCCGACGAGCAAATGCCGCCACCCGACGAGGGCAAGCCCCTCCCCACCGCGGACATCGCGAAAATTCGCCAATGGATTTCCGAGGGCGGCCGGTGGACGCAGCATTGGGCGTACCGACCTCTGGATTCCAAACCGCCCGCGGTGAACGGCAAAACCACGGCGCGTAATGAAATTGATTGGTTCGTGTTTGCCAAATTGAAAACCGCCGGCGTGGCGCCCTCCCCCGCGGCCGACCGCCCCACACTCATCAAGCGCCTCAGTTACGATTTGCTCGGGCTGCCGCCCACGCCTACGGAAGTCGATGATTTTGTGAATGACAAGTCGCCCGACGCATACGGCAAGCTGGTCGATCGCCTGCTGGCTTCGCCGCACTTTGGCGAGCGCTGGGGCCGCCACTGGCTGGACAAGGCGCGCTATGCTGACAGCGATGGGTTCGAGAAAGACAGGCCGCGCATGAACGCATGGCGTTATCGCGATTGGGTCATTGAGGCGATCAATTCGGATTTGCCTTTTGACCAATTCACCATCGAACAGCTTGCCGGTGATTTGCTGCCCAATGCCACCGATGCCCAACGGCTGGCCACCGCCTTCAATCGCCAGACGCTCACCAACACCGAGGGCGGCACGGATAAGGAACAATGGCGCGTGGCTGCGGTGATGGATCGCGTGGAAACGCTGGGCGCGGTGTGGCTGGGTCTCACCGTCGGCTGCGCGCGCTGCCACACGCACAAGTACGATCAGTTTTCACAGAAGGAGTACTACCAGTTTTTCGCATACTTCAACAACGGTGATGAAACCAATTCCAATGTCCCGCGCTCTAAAACGGAATATGAAACATGGCTGAAAGCAAAGACCGCGCATGACATACGCGTTAAGGGGCTGCAAAACAAAGTAGCCGCGCGCGATGCAGCGCTAAAATTGCAACTGCCGGAATTGGAAAAAACACTGCGGGCAACACTGGAAAAGCGCGACTCGAATCCGGAAGCATTTCATCCGCTCAAGTCCGCCTCACTGAAAGGCCCGAAGGGCGTGCAATTCAAAGCGCTGCCGGATGGTTCGTTTTTGGTGACGGGAACCAATCCTGCCAAGGCCAAGTACACGCTGGAATTTTCGACCGACGTAAAAGCCATCACCGGCCTGAAGATCGAGGCGCTGCCGGACAAGTCGCTGAAAGCCAATGGCCCCGGCCGCACTGCACATGGAAATTTTGTGCTGAACGACGTGCGCGTGTTCGCCACGGGCGACGCAAAGTTTGATGCCAAAAAACATCGCGTGGCACTCGCGGGCGCACGGGCGGATTTTTCGCAGGACAACTGGGCCGCCGCTGGCGCCATTGACGGCAAGATCGGCGAAGGCAAAAAGGGAACCGGCTGGGCAGTGGGACCGCAATTCGGCAAACCGCATCATCTGATTTTGTCTGCCGCGAAGGCAGTCACGTTTAAGGGCACCACAAAAATTCGGGTGGTGCTCGACCAGCAGTACGGCAGCCAACACACGCTGGGCCGCTTCCGCATCACAGCCCGCACGGGAACGGCCCCCAACGATGGCGTCCCGCCGGCGGTGGTCAACGCACTGGCAGTTGCGTCGGCAAAGCGCAACACAAAGCAGGCGGCGGCCTTGCTCAGTTATTTCCGCGAGCGGGATGCGGCATCAATAGCGTTGCAGGCGGAGTTGAAAAAGCCCGCGCCCAAGTCCCCGCTGATGAGTGTGCGGGTGATTTCGCAACGCTCAAATTCCCCGCGCATTTCGCACGTGATGCATCGAGGAGAATTCATGCAACTGCGCGAAAAGGTTTTGCCCGGCACGCTTTCCACCCTCCCCAAAGTCAACAACCGCAAACAGGGCGACCGGCTGGACCTTGCGCGATGGCTGGTGGATGGCAAAAACCCACTCGTGCCACGTGTGACGGCTAATCAAATTTGGGCCAACTTGTTCGGCGAAGGCATTGTGCGCACGGTGAACGACTTCGGCGTGCGCGGCGATGCGCCGACCCATCCGGAATTGCTCAATTGGCTGGGAGCGGAATTGGTGCAACGCAAGTGGAGCCGCAAGGCGATGATCCGGTTGATCGTTCACAGCGCCACATACCGGCAATCCTCCGCGCACCGGCCGGAATTGGCCGCGCGCGATCCGAACAATCATTTGCTGCACCGGCAAAATCGTTTCCGCGTGGAGGCGGAAATCATCCGCGACCTCAACCTCGCCGCGAGCGGGTTGCTGGCGCGCAAGGTCGGCGGCCCGAGCGTCTTCCCGCCACTTCCCGCTGGAGTGGCCACGTTGAGCTACGCAAACAATTTTAAATGGACCACCAGCAAGGGCGAGGATCGTTACCGGCGCGGAATGTACACCTTCTTCAAGCGCACCTCGCCGCACCCAAATCTCATCACCTTTGATTGCCCCGACAGCAACGTTGCCTGCCTCAAGCGCACGCGCTCCAACACCCCCCTCGCCGCGCTGGCCACCTTGAACAATGAAGTGTTCACCGAGGCCGCCAAGGCATTGGCAAATCGATTGTTGAAGGAGAAAACCACCGACCCGGCGCGCATCGCCCACGGCTTCAGAATTTGCGTGGCCCGCGAACCGAGTGCCGCCGAACACGCCACGCTGGCCAAACTCATCAGCCAAGCCCGCGCCCATTACGCCGCGCACGAAGCCGAGGCCAAGGCATTCAATGGCAACACGGAAGCCAGCGCCTGGGCCGCCACCGCCCGCGTGTTGCTGAATCTTGACGAGTTCATCACGAGGGAGTGATCCAATCAAAAGCCAAAAATGAAACGACACGTTAACCTTGAGCAAACACGCCGGGATTTCCTGGCCACCTCGGCCTGTGGGCTGGGCGGGGTAGCGTTGTCCTCGCTGTTGTTGGAGGACGGCGCGCTGGGGGCGGAGTTCCGCAACCCGATGGCACCGCGCAAGCCGCATTTTGACGCAAAGGCGAAGGCGTGCATTAATATTTTCATGGCGGGCGCGCCGTCGCAGGTGGATTTGTTTGATCCCAAGCCGGTGCTCAACAAACGCCACGGGCAAAAGCTGCCGAAAGAAATTTTGGACAAGGCGCGGTTTGCCTTCATTCAGCCTGGCACCGCCACGCTGCGCGGCAGCAAACGCACCTTCAAGCCACACGGCCAATGCGGGATGGAGCTGAGCGATTACCTGCCCCACCTCGGCACGGTGGCGGATGACTTGCTGCTCGTGCGATCGATGCACTCGGAGGAATTCAACCATCACCCCGGCCAACTAATGATGCAATGCGGCGTGTCGCGGTTTGGCATGCCGACGATGGGCTCGTGGATGACGTACGGGCTGGGCAGCGAATCGCAAAACCTGCCGGGCTACGTGGTGCTCACCGCCGGCCGTGGCTCCAGCGGCGGGGCCACGCTTTGGCAAAGTGGGTTTCTGCCGTCCACCTACGAGGGTGTCCTCTTCCGCACACAGGGCGAGCCGGTTTTGAATCTTGATAACCCGAAAGGGCTTCCGCCGGAACTGCAACGTCTCGGACTCGATGCGCTGCGCCAGCTCAACCAGAATCGTCTTGAAAAAATTCACGACCCCGAGATCGCCAGCCGCATTGCAAGCTATGAGCTGGCCAGCCGAATGCAGACTGCCGCACCGGAGTTGATTGATCTCTCCAAGGAAAGCGCCACCACCAAAAAAGCGTACGGGCTAAATCGCGCCGAGCCCAAGGGTGGCGGGCGCGGGCAACTTGGCAACACTTATCAGGATTTCGCGCGCAACTGCCTGCTCGCGCGGCGACTCGTGGAGCGCGGGGTACGATTTGTGAACATCGTCTACGCCTCGTGGGATCACCACAGCAACCTCGACCCCGAGCTGAAGTTCAATGCCGGCGCGGTGGACCAACCCATCGCCGCGCTCATCAAGGATCTCAAGCAACGCGGGATGCTCGACAGCACGATGGTGGCGTGGAGTGCTGAGTTTGGCCGCACGCCGCTGGGCGAAAACCGGAACGGCCGTACGGCCGGCACAGGGCGCGATCATCATCCATTTTGTTTCTCAATAGCCCTCGCCGGCGGCGGCATCAAGGGCGGGCAAGTTTACGGCGCCACCGACGAGATCGGCTGGAGC
>CAZJRV010000161.1:0-6845 GCA_964548235.1 uncultured Verrucomicrobiota bacterium | reverse complement strand
ATCAATTTCCCGCTGCGTGATGCTCGGGCCGGCGATGGGGATGCGTTCGCTCATCGAGTCATCAATCGCTCACGCATTTCAAGTAGCCGCCCGGCGCCACGCTGATTTGCAGTTTGGCATCGATGGCGGTGTCCACCTCGAAGCAGTCGGTGGTTTTCAAAAACGCATCCACCGCCGTGCGCGGGTTATCGCCCTTGTCCCACGGACGCTCGGGAAACGAGCCCGCTGGCATGTCCTCAATGAGCGTGTCGCACACGACGAGATAGCAATCCTTCGTGACGAGCGGCGCGTACAATTCCAATTCCCGCAGGACGTGCTCGTGCGTGTGATTCGAATCCAAAACGACCATCACGCGATCGGCTTTGGCGGCGGCTTCAGCGACTTGCGCGGCGATGGCCTCGTCGATGGATGATCCTTGAATCATGTTGATGCGGTCGAACATCGGGTGCGCCTCAATCTCGGCGCGGTTGTGGTCGCGGATGTCGATGTCGATGCCGAGCACGCGGCCATTGTTGCCGAGCAGTTGTAGCATGGATACATGGAAAATTAGCGAGCCGCCGTGCGCGATGCCGGTTTCGATGATAAGATTCGGCCGCGTGTCCCAAATAATTTCCTGCAACGCGGCGAGGTCCTGCGGAAACTGAATGACCGGCCGACCGAGCCAAGTGAAGTTGTAAGTATACTTGTGCGGCGCAATGGCAGCGATCCATTCGCGCGTCGCCTGTTGCACGGCAGAATCCGCGCGCAGTCCGTCGATGTTTTTCTGCACCTCGGCAAAAAATTTGGCCACCTCGCTCATCGCGCAAAATCCTTCCAGTAAACCGTGCCCGAATCAATCACTTCCCGCCCCGCGTGCCCGCAATTAGCCGCCAAATCCAGCGCGCTGACAAAGGGCGTAAACGCGCCGTGTAACTGCGGATACTCGCGTTTTTGATAATCCACATACTCCACGCGAATGCCCGCGGACTCAAAGGATTCGTGGTCCAAATACTTCCGCGCGCCATGCCCCGTGACATAACGCTCCGCGCCCAACGCCTTGCAAATCGCCTGTACCCGCGCCGTGCCGGTGCCTTCGATGTTCATTTCCGATGACCTTCGAATGTCCTTTGGCGTAATTTCAAAATACCCCGCCAATGCCTCCACGCTCGCCGCGCTCAACGCCGCCAGCGATTCGTGTTCAATTTCAAAAACCGATTCCACCAAACCCAGCATTTCCTCGACATGCGGCGCGGCGGCGTACGCTTGCCGCAAGGTCGCAAACTGTTTACGCCGCCAATCGTGCGCGGCCATCCGCGTTTTATTGAGTGACTGCCCGAGTTTCGTTTCCGCCAACGGCACCGTAAGCCACGGCGTACCCTCGGCGGTCTTTACCTGCACGCGATTAAAAAAAACACCCTTTGAAAACTGCGCATCATCGAGATGCACAAACACATCCGCCAACCGCATTTGTTCCAGCAAGCCCACCCACGGAAAATACATCGGCTGGGAAATGACCACCGTTTTCATCGAAGCGCCTTCTCCATAAAAACAACATCCCGCCAATGTGCGCCATCGAAGTGATGCCGCCGTTTGGTTTCCACCGTCGTGAATTTCAATTTCCGATACAACGCAATCGCCCGGTGATTGATGCGCAACACCCGCAGAGACAGTTTTTTACAACGCAGCTTTTTCTTCGCGTGCAATTCCAAAAGCCCCATCGCCTCCGCAGCCACGCCCCTGCCCCGAACCGACCGCGCCAAACAAATCCCCAAATCCGCCGCGCCCCGCACGCGGTCAACCCGCGTCAACTGCACAAACCCGCACGGGCCGCCGTAGTCGACCACGAAAAAGACGCCGCTCGCATCCCGCGTGCGCCGCCGAATCCACGCCCGCACTTGCGTCGCCGAATACTGCCTCGGCTCTATCATCAATTGCCGTTGAATGGCCGCATCATTTCGCAATGCGGATAACACCGCGAAATCCGACTTCACCGGTGTGCGCAACATGACTTTCAAGGGAAGAAGACCTCCAATTCCCGCGGAAAATCCGCCGCAACGATCTCATCACGGGCCACGCCTGGGTTCAACCCGACATAAAGTCGCCGCACGGTTTCCGGCAATTTTTCGGGCGCGAGGATGGGTTTCTCCAACAGAGTGTGTTTTTGCCGATGCGGGTTTTGGTCGAGAAAACACGCGACCGTCTCGGGCCGTTCAAGGCGGGTGTGGATGAACGTGCCATAAAATCCGGAGCCGTAAATGGCCGCTTCGCCGTCACTCGCATTTTCAAATGCGCGCACTCGAACGCCAAACTCATTCCAGTATTCGGCCATCACGTTCACTTTGTCTGCAACCGTGACTAAAGATGGCTCTGCGTTTGCAACGGTCTTTTCAGCCACTCCCACCCACGCACTGTTGTGCGCGGTATCGTCAATTTTGCGCACGTTAAATCCGGCATCAGCCAGTAAACGGTGCAGTGAGCCTTTGGAAAAATGATTCACATGGTCGGCCACTACGAGGTCGGCCGTATTTGAAAACACATTAGGCACAAGAAAATAAAACGTGCCGCCTTCCCGCAACAAACGATGCGCCTCGGCCACAAAAGCCTTCGGCGCGGCCACGTGTTCCAATGCGAAAAAGGAAATCACCACATCCATTTGGCCCGACCACGAGGCGGGGGCCTCGTCGATAGCTTGGTTTTCCGGCGGCACAAACTTGTCCCAAAAAGACTGATACTGTTCGCCCACATCGAAGACGTACGGCACGAGGTCATCACGGCGGCCGCAAAGGGCTTTGAGCGTGGAGGCTTTGCCGCAGCCGTAATCGAGAACTTGCGCGTTGGACGGGAGGTCGAGTTTTTCCAGCAACGTGGCGACTTGATGTTCAGTGCGAAAAATTTTCTGCCCATTCCGCAGCTCGTAAAGTTGATCCTCTTCCTCATTGGCGGTGAGGATGTGGTAGTCCTCGGCATAAAATTTTTCCAGCGCAGGCAAGGGCTCGGTTTGAGTGTGGCTGCAATTCGTGCAATGCCAAACGCGCGTACGGCCACCGAGCACTTGGCACAGAGAGGTGATGGAAACCGGCTTTGCGGATTCATAAACCGGCGCTCCAAGCGGTTCAGTGCAAATGATGCAGGCGTCCATTATTCCACCACCAATTCCGGATGCACCGAGCGCAACTCATTGCCGGCAGCGTAGGCACCGGGCCAGCCGAGCCGCTTGCCGGTAGGCTCACCAAAGTTGAACCAGCGCATTTGCATCGACCACCGCGAGCGGGTGCTGCGATTTTCGCCCGAGCGATGCAGCGTTAGAAAATCAACGAGAACCAAATCGCTTGGCTGAGTAAGCGGCGCGACTCTTTCGTATTGGGAAACGCGTGCTGCTTCGTCAATCAACGTGAGTCCGTATGCGCCGGTTTTGTCCGGGTTGGCCGAATCCATTTCGCGCACCGGCGCAAGGCCGTCCTGATGTGAGCCGCGGCAAAACTCCACCGGCCCGAGTTCATTAGTCATCTCAATGAGCGGGCTCCAAAAAACCAGCCCATCCATGCTGCGAAATTGCGCGGGGTAATCCTGATGCCATCCAGCGCGAAATTTTTCTTCACCCGGATTGTCAATGCGGATGCCATACCCGCCGGCGGCGATGGCAGGACAATTCGTGCCACGCACCTGACGCACCACAGACTCGTGTTTGGCGCTGGCGACAAGGCGGATGAATGCTGGGATTTGCTTCGCTGCATCATAAACCACACCGCCAAGCTCGCGATCGTGCGCGATTAGAGCTTGATAACCCGCATCGAACGTCGCCGAAGCAAATGGCGGCTGATCAATGGCGAGCTGGTCTTGCTCGATCAGCAAGCCAATGATGGAATGGATGCCACGCTGCACGGCTTCCACATCGGCGTGTTCGTAGAAATCCGGCAACACCACAAAT
Source organism: uncultured Verrucomicrobiota bacterium (assembly GCA_964548235.1). Taxonomy (GTDB): domain Bacteria; phylum Verrucomicrobiota; class Verrucomicrobiia; order Limisphaerales; family UBA1100; genus JACNJL01. The sequence continues at coordinate 2,938 of CAZJRV010000161.1, read as the reverse complement.
CCATCACGCGCGAATGCGACCAGTTGTTCGTCTGTGAGTGGAACACTCATTCGGTAAAATCAGGGAAAGCCAAATCGCGCGCGCAAACGATGGCCTCGGCAATGGGCCACTCGATTTGAAATGCCGGATCATCCCAGCGCACACCGCGGGCGGATTCTGCCACGTACGGCGTGCTCATTTGATAAAACAATGTGGCATCGTCGGTGAGCGTTTGGAAGCCGTGCGCGATGCCCTCGGGCAAAAACACGGCGTGGCTGTTATCGGCGTTAAGTTCGGTGACGACGCATTGTTTGAAGGTCGGCGACTTCGGCCGGAGATCCAGCGCGACATCGTGCACCGCACCGGCGACGCAGCGGACCAGTTTGGCCTCGGCATGCGGGTCGGATTGAAAATGCATACCACGAATGGTGCCGCGTTGGGTGTTTTGCGAAAGATTGGTTTGGGCAAGTTCGACCGGAAACCCGTGTTCGGCGAATTCCTCGCGGCACCACGCACGCGCAAACCAGCCCCGGTCATCCTCGTGCCGCTCAGGTTCGATTACGAACACACCCGCAATTTTTGTTTCGGAAAATTTCATTAAACCAAATTCACCACGGGGATGGGGATCAGAAATTGCCCGCCCGCATTCCGGTACGCCTGCTGCTGCGCAAGGATTTCATCTGCGAAATTCCACGCCAACAATAAAGTGACATCCGGCGCGCGTTGCGCCAACTCCTCCGACGGCAAAATGGGCACGTGCGAGCCGGGCATCAGCTTTCCCTGCTTGTGCGGGCTGCGATCGACAACAAAGTCGAGATCCTCAGCGGTGATGCCGCAAAAATTCAGCAGCGTGCTGCCTTTGGCCGCCGCGCCGTAGGCGGCGAGAGTTTTGCCATCAGCTTTTAGGGCGGCGATTTGTTCGCGTAATTGGTCGCGGATGCCTGAGGCGTTGGCGGCGAAATTTTGATAATAGGCGAGGCTGTCCACGCCCAATTCGGATTCTTCTTCGCGCAATGCCGGGACGGTTTCATCGACGGCATGGCCATCATGTCGCAAAAAAATCCTCAGCGAACCACCGTGGAGCGGCGTGCGTTCGGCTCGGGTAATGCGCAAACCGTGTCGGGTGATGAGGGGTTCGAGGGCGGTGAGGGTGAAATAAAAAACGTGTTCGTGGTAAATGGTGTCGAATTCGGTTTGGGCACTCATCTCGGCCGCGTGCGGGAATTCGAGAATGGCGCGGCCCTCGGGGGCGAGTAGCGCCTTGAGGCCCGCGACGAAATCGTTGGAGTCCGGCGCGTGGGCGAAGACGTTGTTTGCTAGGATGAGGTCGGCTTGATTTTCAGCGGCCAATTCTTGCGCGAGTTTTTTGGTGAAAAAATCCGTGCGCGTCTGCACCCCATTTTCGCGCGCGACGGCGGCGACATTTTCGGCGGGCTCGATGCCGAGATGCGGCGTGCCCGCTTCGGCGAAATGGCGCAGGAGATAGCCGTCGTTGCTGGCGATTTCAATGACGTAGTTTGGCGCAAACTCATCGCGCCAGCGGGCGGCGCATTCGGCGGCGTGCTTGACCCACGCATCGGAGTAGGACGAAAAATAAATGTAATCGCTGAACAGGTCGACAGGCGGCACGAGGTCGGTGATTTGCAGCAGCCAACAGTCTGCACACACGGCGAGGCGCAACGGGAAACGCGGCTCGGGGTTTGCGAGGTCTTCGGGGGCGAGGAGATTGTTCGCGAGCGGTTGTTCACCGAGGTCGAGAATCAATTCGCCGGAGCGCGCGGCGCACGAGCGGCATTGGAAATCGGCCAGCATTTTATTCGGCCCACGCAGCCGACGCTGCGGCGGCATCGGCAGTGTACGCTTCGAGCTGGGCGAGGCTGAGGCCGTGGAGATCTTCGACGTTTACAACGTGGCGTTGGTGATACCAACGGGCGGTGCGTTGGACGGCAGTGGCGAAATCCCAAACGGGTTGCCAGCCGAGTTGCTCGTGGGCTTTACCGATGGCGAGGGAAAGCGTGGCGGCTTCGTGCGGGGCCGTTGGGTCGGAGGCATCAGTCCATTCGCCGGGCCAATGTTGGAGAAAATTTTCTACGAGTTCTCGCACGGGACGTTGGGCCTCAGGCGTGGGGCCAAAGTTGAAGGCATCGGCGAAGGCGTCGTCCTCCGCCAAGCGCGCGCCAAGCCAAAGGTAGCCGGACAAACAATCGAGCACGTGCTGCCACGGCCGCGCGGCAGCGGGACTGCGCACGGCGATGGATTCGCCAGCAACAAGTGAACGAACACAATCGGGCACGATTCGGTCCACGCCGTAATCACCGCCGCCAATGACATTACCGGCGCGGGCGGTGGCGATACGCGCACCAAAGGCGCGCTGCCAACTGCGGGTTATGATTTCAGTAGCAGCTTTGCTGGCAGAATAAATATCGTGCCCGCCGAGCGGGTCGGCCTCAGTGAAAGCACGCGCGGTTCCATTATTTTCATAACACTTGTCGCTGGTAACGACGACGACGGGGCAATCGATTTTTTTTTGGCGCAATGCATCCAAAACATGCGCGGTGCCGAGGATGTTGGTGGTGGCGGTTTCCAATGGAGCGTCGTAAGAGCGGCGCACGAGTGGTTGGGCAGCGAGATGGAAAACGATGTCGGGCTGCGTGTCGGCGGCGGCATTTTTCACCAATTCAAAGTCGCTGATGTCGCCGATGGTTTCGCTGGCGAAAGTGTTGGGCGCGAAGGCTTCGTGGAGATTGGGCGAGGCGTGCGGGGCCCGGGCGAGGCCGTGGACGTTCGCACCGAGATCGCGGAGCCACAGACTGAGCCACGCGCCCTTGAAGCCGGTGTGGCCGGTGACCCACGCGGTTTTGCCGCTGTAAAATTTGCCGAACATTCCTACCAGATTTTCCACGGCGCATCGCCGGCGGCCCAAAGGGACTCTAGCTGTTGCTGCTCACGATGGGTGTCC
>CAZJRV010000160.1:0-6876 GCA_964548235.1 uncultured Verrucomicrobiota bacterium | reverse complement strand
ATCCCGGCCGCCATTGCGGAAGGTGAGTTGCTCGTGGTTGAACCCAAGCTGGTTGAGCACCGTGGCGTGCAAATCCTTCACGTGGACCTTTTTGTCCACGGCGGCGCCGCCCAATTCATCGGTGGAGCCGTAGGCCATGCCGCCCTTGATGCCGCCGCCTGCAAGCACGGTACTCATGCCGCGCGCGTTGTGGCTGCGTCCGCCGCCGCCATCCTCGGTGGGGCTCCTGCCAAATTCACTGGAGATGTAAACCAACGTGTCCTCGAAGAGGCCGCGTTCCTTGAGGTCATCCATCAGCGCGCCCACGGCGGGATCGAGCTGCTGGGCATTGCGCGCGGCGCGGTTGGCGATGCCGCTGTGCAAATCCCAGCCGCCCTGGTTCACCTGCACGAAGCGCACGCCACGCTCGAGCAGTCGGCGAGCGATCAGCAACTGGCGGCCCTGGCCGTTGTTGCCGTACTTTGCGCGGGTCTCGGGTTTTTCGCCGGCGATATCAAAGGCTTCGCGGGCATCGGTCTGCATGCGGTAGGCCAGCTCAAAAGTGTTGATGCGCGCTTCCAAGGCGCCCTCGGCCTGGCGTTTTTGTTTGTGAATCTCGTTGAGTTTCAACAGCAGGTCGAGCTGCTTGCGTTGATCCTGGCGGCTGGTGAAGTCGCTCTTGATGTTCTTGATGATGTCCTCAATCTTCGTGTTGTTGGAGTTGACGAAGGTGCCCTGGAATGCGCCGGGCAAAAAGGCGTTGGTGAAATTGCGCGCATCGGGCGCGTTGCCCGGGCGCATGGTGATGAAGCCGGGCAGGTTTTGGTTTTCCGTGCCGAGGCCGTAGAGCACCCAGCTGCCGACGGCGGGGCGGATTTCCTGCATCTCGCCGGTGTTCATCATGTAGGTGGCCGGGCCGTGCGCGGGGGCATCGGTGTAAAGGGAACGGATGATCGCGATGTCATCGGCGTGTCGGCCGATGTTGGGCCAGATTTCGCTCATCTGCAAACCGCTCTTGCCAAATTTCGGGAACTTGAATGGCGAGGCCAGCAGCTTGCGGTTGCCGCGTTGTTTGCCGCCGCTCTTGTTTAGTTCCGGCCGCGGATCCCACAAATCCATGTGCGGTGCGGCGCCCTGCAAAAAGACGTGCAGCACACGCTTGGCCTTGGCCTTGTTGGGCGGTTGTTTGGGTGCCAACGCGCCTTTGCCTTCCTGGCCAAATCCCTGCTCGGCGAGCATGCAGGAAAGCGCGAGTGCGCCAAAGCCGGTGCCGGTTTGGGTGAGCCATTGGCGGCGGTTCAAAAACAAATCCTCGGTGCGGGCCGTGTGGTCGGCGCGGTTATAAAGCGGGTATTCTTCGTTCATAGCAATGGGGTTTCCGGATTGTTTAGTTTTCCAAATCAGCTTCTCTATAAAGCATAACACGTATTGGAGAACACGCAACGGGAAACTTTCATTTTTCCTGAAAAAACGGGCCCATCCAGCAAGGGGTTGAATGAGTTTGCCTTGTCATCCCAACAGAAGATTTGCCCGGCCCAAGCATTGGCTACTGGGCATAAGTTTTCTGCCCGGCCAATAACGCGGCATTGAGTTTTGGTGGGCCGCCACTAGGATCGACGGATGCGAGGATTTGCATTTTCCGCCATGGGCCTTATTGCTCTTGCTTGGCTTGGATGTGGCTCCATCAGCCGTGCGCCGGGTTTGATCAAGGTGCTGCCGCACTATTTGGATGAGTACGGCCGCCACACCGAGGGCGTCACCCTGGTTGAGCGTGATGTGTATCAGCTGGCGCTTCGCAGGGATCCCGCCGCCGTGCATGGCGTCCGATTCAACATCCACTGGCGCGGCAATTCTGAAATGACCGTGCGTCTTGAGTTGCGCAGCACCAAGGCCGGTGTTGACCCGCTCACCCTCGAACAAACGGCAACGCCCAAGCGCCACAGAACTTGGACGCCCATTCTCATCGATGCCGAAACATACAGGACATTTGGCCAACCCGAATCGTGGCGCGTCACCCTTTGGCAGGATGGCGAGCAAGTTGCCGAGCAAACCTCCTTTCTCTGGTAAAGGTTGGGCACACAATTCGAGTTATCCCCAAAATCCCCGCCATTCACAGTGGCCGCTTCAAGCTGCGCATAACCGTGCAGCAGATTAAAATAACTCCCGCGTGCAACAATTATCCAAGCCGCGTAAAACTGTAATCACGAAAACGGCTGAGTGCGCACGACACGGGACGACCAGGGCGCAACCATCCGTCTTTCGCAGGGAGGCTGCGGGACCGCCCGATGCCGAAAAACTCAACCGGTCCTGTCCACACCTACACCCACCCCCATGAACCCACACGGCATCGGTGCGTGCGCGTGGATTCGCCGCGCGGTTGAGGGTTGAGGGATGAGGGTTGAGGGAAGTAAGATCACCGTGCACATGCCACCCCCAACTCTCAACTCTCAACTTCCAACCATCCTAATCCTCTGCACCGGCAACAGCTGCCGAAGCCATCTCGCCGAAGGCATCCTCCGTGCCGCCGTGGGCGATGCCGCCACCGTGGCCAGTGCTGGCTCCAACCCGGCCGGTTACGTTCATCCCGTTGCCATCGAGGTGATGGCCGAGATTGGCATCGATATTAGCGGACACACCTCCAATCACTTGAATGAATTTTTGGATCAAAACGTGCACACCGTCATCACCGTGTGTGGTAATGCCGATCAAGCCTGCCCGGTTTTCCCCGGCCAAGTGAATCGGCACCATTGGCCCTTTGAGGATCCCGCCAAAGCCACCGGCAGTGAGGAAGAAATCCGCGCCACCTTCCGCCGCGTGCGTGATGAGATTTGTGTGAAGTTCGAGGCACACGCGCAGTCTTTATTGAGCCTTGATTGAGAAACCAATTGGCAGTTTACTTCAGCAATGCAACGCACGGTTTGTTTCCTGATTCTGGCCATGGTGTTTGCCGGTGGTTGCTGTTCCAAACCCAAACCGTGGCAGCCGGAAAAATTGGGTGTGCTGGGGATGCTCGGCAAAAATTGGCAGGGGCGGCCCAATAATCCCGATGCCACATTTGAAGATGTGGCTTATGGCACGGACGCGCGGCAACGGCTGGATTTTTATCAGGCGCCCGGCGAAGGGCCGCGGCCATTGTACGTGTTCTTCCACGGCGGCGGGTTTAGCGTGGGTGACAAGTGGGGGCTGCGTTCGGACGTGATCCGCGCATTCCACGCGCGCGGCATTTCGGTGGCCTCGTGCAACTATCGCCTCGCCCAAACCGGGCCGTTGCCGCAACCGCTGCTCGATGGCGCGCGGGCAATTCAGTTTCTGCGCAGCAAGGCGGGCGAATGGAAAATTGATCCCGAGCGCGTCGCCGCCGGCGGCCATTCCGCAGGCGGGTTGATGGCGCTGTGGCTGGCCACACGCGATGATTTGGCCGATCCGGAAAGCACCGATCCCATCGTCCGCCTGTCCACCCGCATCACCTGCGCCGCCACTAGTGATGCGCCTACCAACCTGGATGCCACGGTGGTGTTCGGCTGGTTTGGCGTGGAGGAACTCAAGGAATACCCGAGCACCAAGGAATGTTTCGCCATTCAATCGCTCGATGAACTCACCGACCCGCGCGTGATCGCCTTGGCGCGGCGGTGTTCGCCCTTTTATCTCGTGAGCGCCGATGACGCGCCTGTTTACCTCAGCCACACCCGCGCCAATGACCCGGTCACCGAACGCACCGGCTACAACACGTGGGTGCACCATGCTCTGTTCGGCCTAAAGCTGCAGGAAAAAATGAACGCCGCCGGCGTGGAATGCGTGGTGCATAACAAAAATGGCCCCGCGCCGGAGCAATACAAAGACGGCGTGGACTTTGTGGCGCGAAAGTTTGGCCTGAAATAATTTGGTTGAATTGGTTTGGTCGCGCTCTCCGAGCGCGACAATGTTGCCCGGACGGGTGGTTCGGGTTGCTACCCCTGCTTCGGCCGACCGGCCTGCTTGGCGGCGATGAAATCCGAGTGATCCAGCCGCAGCAAATCCGTGGTGCGGCGGATGAGGTGCTCTTCGTACTTGTCCAAATCGCCATCGGCAAAGGCCACGCGCCACATCGCCGCCAGCATCGCGCACTTTTGTTCGCGCGAGCAGCGTTGGTTGATGAGATGTGTGTATGGGAACAGATCCGTGGCGCCCTCGGTCTCCGCCTTGGCCTGATCCAGCAGCGCCGTAACCGCCGCGCGTTTCAGCCCGAGCTCACTTTCCAGCGCCCGCAAAATCGCCTGCGTCTCTGCGGGGTCATCCTTGTAATCCGCCTCCGCCACCTCCAGCAACAACGCCGCGCAAGCCATGTGCAACTGCTCCGGCGAGATCTCCGGTTCGGGTGTGGGATCCGTAGTGTTAGAATCAGTTTTCCCACCAAACAAATTTTCAAAAATACCCATACGCGCAAAAGCCTAACGGCAAACACGGGAAACGTCCACTCCGGGAGGGCCTATCGCAGGTTCAACCCCTCCAGCAAACGAAGAGCCATCTTGGGGAGGTTGTTGGCTTGGGTGAGCATTTGGGTGCCGGACTGCACGAGAATTTGCCGTCGCGCAAACTCGGTTGCTTCCTCCGCCACATCCACATCGGTAATGCGGCTTTTGGCGAGGGTGAGGTTTTGTGTTGCCTCTGACAACTGCGTATCAATTGCCTGTAACCGCGCTTGCGTGGCCCCCAGTCCAGCGCGATCCAGTGCCGCCTGATGATTCACCGCCTGTACCGTTGCCATCGCAAAGGCGGCGGAGCCTTGGTCTTTGAGGTTGATGCCCGACAAAATTTCGGTAGCACCGGGATCCAGTGCGGTGGGGTCGGAATCAACTTCTGTTCCTGCGGCAATTTTTGTGGCGACTGGGTCCTCGTTGTTGCCGGTGGCGGTGGGATCTACGCTGACGTAATCGCCAGCGGTTGAAGCATTGCTGAAGATTGGATTGAAAACCTCATCATAGTCCATCATGGACGTGACTTCATCTGAGGAAAGCGCACGGTCAAATACATTGATGTCATCCAATCCGCCAATCCAGTCTTCTCCGGCGGGATTGGTGTTATAACCAATGATGCCGCTGCCAAGCACAGTGTTGGCTGTAAAGCTGCGAGTGTCCTTAAGGGTGCCGTCCACGTAGGTATTTGCGGTGCCTCCATTCAGGGTCCATGCAACATGATGCCAATCGCCGTCCGCCAAATTCCCGGGTATTACATATTCATTTGCTGCTCCCCATGCTGTGGGCATTAGTTCTCCGTTACGCAGAGCCAGTCCCATGGATTGATTTCCACTACCGATGTTGCCGTATCGGAAAATGGTTTTGTCTACGCTTCCGGCTGTAGAGTCAGACCGGAACCAAGCGGACATGGTGCGGTCGGCATTGCCGGTGGGCAGGCCTGTATCCGGGAAAGAAATTTGGTCACCCGAGCCATCAAATTCAAACACCGGGTTGCTGCCGGCCCCAGAGTGGGTGGCACCTGTGACCGTGCCATCGTGCCCGTTGCCGGTGTCATCCCGTGCATCAACTTCAAAGGTCATCCTCATTAACGGATTGTCCAGGTTCGGCTCATCGGAAAAAAACGATCCTGCATCGCGCTTGGTCGCGCCGCCTCCCGGGTCGATCGTATGCCACTTGCCGGTGCCATCCTGCCAGAGATCCATCTGGGTGATGTACCCATCCTTGGAAGTTTGCCAAAGGTCGATGGAGGTCATCCACTTGTCACCGGCAAGCGCGACATCATAGGCCGCCGAAAGCAAATCCGGCTTGGTTATCTTGAAGGTGTTGCCCTTGGAATCCTGCGTGACTTCCCAATCTGAACCATCGAACAGCGGGATGTTATTTTGTTCGCAGGTGGCGGTGTCCTGAATGAAACCTTTCAGTTGCTGAAACTCCTCGTTGTACAGGGCAAGGTCGTTCGGGCCCTTGGTGGGATCCATCGCCAACATCGCCAGTTCGCCCATTCGGGTAAATGCGGCATCCACCGACTTAAGATATCCATCCTGCGTTTGGGTAAACGAGGTGGCATTGGCCACATTATCGCGCGCGGCCTGAAGGCGGTCGATTTGCGCGGCGAGCCGCGAACTCACCGCCAACCCCGCCGCATCATCGCTGGGATTCACAATGCGTTTGCCCGAGCTGAGGCGACTGAGCGATTTACCCAAGGCATCCTGCGAATCATTCAGATTATTCGCTGCCCGCGAAGCCGCGTTGTTCGTATTAATGACCATCTCGCCGTTTTAATGCATTTTTAGGCGAAATAAACACAGCACCCCCATGCCAAACACACGGGAAAATGCACGTAAAACACAATAATTCAGCATAAAATCTGCAAAAGATGGAAATTCCCTCAACTCTCGACCTTCCGCCTCCGTTTCCACTACCCTCCCGCCCATGAGCGATCCACTCAAAATCATGGCCGTCGTCGGCAGTTTGCAGGAAAAATCCATCACTCGCGTTGCCGTGCGGCACGTGGCCGATGGCCTTGAGGCAGCCGGCTGCACCGTCGATTGGCTGGACCTCGCGGAGGCAGATTTGCCCATGGTCAACACCGACACCACCTTTGCCGCCGACCATTATGCCCCATTAAAAAAACGCGTGCAGGCCGCCGACGTCTTTGTGCTCGGCACACCCGACTACCACGGCAGTGTGAGCGGTGCTATGAAGAATTTCCTCGATCATTTCTGGAAGGAATTCACCGGCAAACTCTTCGCCCCCATCGTCGCCAGCCACGAGAAGGGCCTCACCGCGCACGACCAACTGCGCACCATCGCCCGCCAATGCTACGCCTGGAGCCTGCCGTACGCAGTGAGTTTCATGGAAAAGGAGGACGTGGCCGGGGGCAAAATCGTCAGCGAAAAATTCCGGGACCGGCTCACGATGATGACCCGCGACGTGCAGGTGT
>CAZJRV010000159.1:0-6880 GCA_964548235.1 uncultured Verrucomicrobiota bacterium | reverse complement strand
CCTGCCACGTGGCATCCTTGGCCTCAACGCCGGGATGTTCCGCGAATACGTGCAATACATCGCCGATCGCCGCCTTGAACGCATCGGCCTCAACGCCAAGTACGGCGATGCCAACCCATTCCCGTGGATGGCGGAGACAATGGATCTTGTCAAGGAAAGCAACTTCTTCGAGCGCCGCGTCACCGAGTATCAAAAAACCTCTTTAAGTTGGTAGGTGGAGAACACCGCGGCGGCGGTCTTGCGGGGCCGCCGCCGCCCCTACTCATCGGCTCAGGAAAACGGGGCGCCTTTGTTGAACCCACCCAATCGCATCACCCCCCGTGGATGTTAACATGCTCGCGCACGAACTCATTCCCGCCAAGGAGCCGGAATCCAAATGGCTGATGGTCGTCCTGCACGGTCTGGGCGATAGCATGGACGGCTACCGCTGGCTGCCGGAGGCATTGGATTTGCCGTGGCTCAATTATTTACTCGTGAATGCGCCGGATGAATATCACGGCGGGTTTTCGTGGTATGACATTTATGAAAACCCGACGCCCGGCGTGGAGCGCAGTCGGACGGCGTTGTTTGAGTTGCTCGATGTCCAGCTTGAGACAGGGTTTGCCGCGGAACACATTTTCCAGTTCGGGTTCAGCCAAGGGTGCCTGATGACCATGGAGGTTGCGATGCGTTACCCGGATCGATTGGCCGGATGCGTGGGTGTCAGTGGCTATGTCCATGAACCGGAACAGGCGATCCAGGAACTTTCGCCCGTGGCCGGGGAGCAGAACATTTTGTTTACGCTGGGTACGTTTGATCCGCTCATCCCTGCGGAAAAGGTGAAGGGCCAACTCAACCTGCTGCGGCAGGATGGCGGGATGCAAATTCAGTCCAAGGAACTCGCCAAGGAACACACCATCGCGGGTGAGGAAGAGCTTTCGCTCATTCGGAAGTTTTTGACGGCCGCGCGGGGAGATCAATAATCTCCACATCCTCCAGCCGCGTCACACCCATCCCCATACGCCCGGCGGCGCGGCGCATATCATCCGCCTCGGCGCGGGTGGGAAGTTTCACAAACTTTCGCAGGCTGACGATGCGCTCAGCCGCCATCCTGTCCAAGGCCACAGGATCGGTGCTCAACCACAGTTCATTCAAAGTGGTGGCATAATCCGCGCGGCGGGTGTCGGCCAAGTGAAACTGGCACAACAGCGCATCGGTAATGCACAAGCGCACGCGTGGTGCGGGCAGTGGGCGGTCGGTACGCAGCTGATGCGCCCCCAGCACCGTGCCGCCATGGGGCAGGAAATGTTGCCGCCATGCGGCGTTTTCGTCCAGCACCAGCACTGCCTGCGCCTCGGTGTTGGTGGGGGCGGTGGCCGCATGCAACGCATCGCGCATTGCGCGCGCAAGGGGCAGGGCATCGACGCCAGTTTTATGAAAATAAAAATATTCCTTTCCTGTGGTGGGCTGCAACAGCAGGGCGCGGCCATTGCCGGGAAGCTTCAACGCGGTGTTCACGCGGGCGGGCGTGTGCGTGTGCGAGTAAGCCGCCAGCAAATAAAGATTGGGAATGGCAAGGCGGAGGTGATGGGGCGATTTGTCAAACCGCAGGGTGTTATCCAAGCTATCAAGGCCCAGGGCATCCAGGTGGCCTCGCGAGCCGGTAATGGGGTGGGCGATGAGTGGATGCAAATTAATAATGCACGTGATTTCGCGTGTGAGCAGCTTGGACAAATGCGAAAGTCGCCTGGACTGCAGCTCTTCGGGCTTGCCGAAATGCCGGTCGCCCGGCTGTAACGTGTGGGTGAAGGTGGCATCAAAATTTGGAAGCGATTCGTAGCCCGCATCGCGCGCGCCCGCCAGCCGCACGCCAATCGCCTTGGCCATACGCGCATAACCGGCCTTTTGCAATTCCTCCAGCGAGCGGTCCCAAATCACAATCTGCTGCGCAGGAATGCCGGCATCCAACAAGCTGCGCGCCACCGCCTCCACCACCGCCGGGCGCGTGCCCGCCATCGGTCCGTGTTGGGCATCCACCTTGAGGCCGATCACATCTGCAGGCGTCACCAGCGCGCGCCAGGCCACACGCGCGTTGGGCTGGCCGGTGAATTTTGGCAACGCGCGATCCAGCATCGCCCGCAAACGGGCCGGATTAGGCGAAAGAAAACGCGTGGCTTCAGCATCACGCACACGGATGACCCGGGATTTTTCAGATTCCGCCACCTGCGCAACCAGGCCGAACCCCAGCGCCAGTGCCATCGTGAACAAGCTGCGCCCAGCCCGTGAATAACGCACCTTTGCCAAATCCTGTGTATTTGCGAACATATTCAGCCGCAAGGCTAACGAATAATTTCATGGGAACGAGATTAAAATGGACAGGAATCACCGTGCTGCTCGCCGGCATTTGGGTTGGCACCGGCTGCACACCGCCCGGTGCGCGCGCGATGTTGGAGGGCCGCGAACACCTTGAAAACAACCGGCCCCAGCAGGCCGCAGCCGCGTTTGAAAAAGCCACGCGGCTGCTGCCCGAGGATTGGCGTACGTGGAATCACCTAGGCCTTGCGCTGCATCGCGGCGGCAAGCACGCCGAGGCAGGCAAGGCTTACCAGCACGCAATCAAGCTGATGGGGCAGGACCGGATGCTCGGCAAGCGGGAGGGTTCTCATGTCCTTTATTTTAATATGGGCAGATTGTACATGGATGCCGGCCAGCCAACCTACGCACGGCAGCACCTCAGCACCTACGCCCAGCTGGAATCCACCCACTCGGCGCACTACTGGCTGGCCGAGGCCTGTCGGCGAGACGAGCGGCTGGAGGAGGCGGAACAGGAACTCGGCCGCGCCCTGGCGCTTCAGCCCAATTCCGCCCGAACACTGAATCGACTTGGCGTGGTGCAGCTTGCGCGCGCGCAGCCGATGAAGGCACTGGATAGCTTTCGCGCCGCATTGCAAAAACAGCCGGACTATTCCGCCGCGCAGTTAAACCTCGCCATTGTGCTGCACCGCCACGCGCCGCCGAATGTTTCGCAGCCCCGCGCACAGGCGTTGGCGGCCTATCGAAAGTATCTGGAAATGAATCCCAAGGGCCCGCAAGCCGTGCAGCGCATCGTGACGAATCTGGATCTCGAACTGAACCCGCCGAACACGGCTGTGGCGGCAGCCCAATCGCCCACCAACACTGTGGCGGGATTCCAGCCGCCATTGCAGGTGAACACCAACGATTCCACCCTTGTGGTGCAGGCGGTGTTTCCCACGGGCGGCAAGTTCGGTCACGTGGTGCCCACCAATTCCGTGCCACCCCGCCGCGTGGTGCCGGCGCCGGTGACCGTGGAGGTGCCCAAGGTGCCCGAACCGGTGGTGCCCAAGCCGCCCCAACCGGTGAAGCCCGTGCAAATCGCAAAGGCAGATCCGCCCAAGCCGCAGCCGCCCACTCCGCCGGTGTCCTCCAAGCCAGCGGTGGCGGAAGTAAAGCTTCCCAGCGTGCCGGGCATTGCGCGGTATACGTATGCCAATCCCGGTCGGCCGGTGGATGGCAACCGGGAACAGGCACGCGAAAAATTCAATGAGGCGTATCAGGCACATCGACAAAATCAACTGGCGAAGGCGCAGGATGCCTATCGGGAGGCACTGCAGCTGGATCCGGGCTATCAACAGGCGCACCAGAACCTTGCATTGGCCATCCAGAGCGGTGGTGATCTGAAAGCGGCGCTGCCGGTTTACGAGGTCGCGCTCTCGCTCAATCCACTTTCCATGAACGCCCGGTACGGGTTCGCCCGGGCACTGAACCAGGCGAAGTACCCGCTGGATGCCGCCGGGGAATATGAAAAGTTGCTAAAAATGTACCCGACGTACACACCTGGGCATCTTGAGCTGGCCATTTTGTATTCACAGAAGCTGCAACGTGCCGATCTGGCCCGTCCGCATTACCGGCGCGTGTTGGCCTTGAAACCGACACACACGCAGGCACCCGTGATTCGCGAGTGGTTGGCAGCCCATCCCTAATGCCCCTAATGGTGCCATGGCCCGGCTGATTCCTGATCACACCCTCGAGCAGGTGCGCGCGGCTAGCGACATCGTCGAGATAATTGGCGGCTATTTCCCCCTCAAGCGCGCGGGCGGCAACCACGTGGCGCTCTGTCCGTTTCACAAGGAAAAAACCCCCAGTTTCAACGTGAATCCGCAGCGGCAGATTTATCATTGCTTCGGTTGCCACGCGGGCGGTGACGTGTTCAAATTCATCCAGGAATACGAGCATCTTGGGTTTGTGGATGCGGTAAAACGGCTGGCCGAGCGCGCGGGCATCGCGCTTGAGCTGGAGGAGGATCCGCAGGCGGGGCAGAAGCGGCGTGAAAAGGACGCGCTTATCAAGGTGCACGAGCAACTCGCCACGCGCTGGCACAGCGTGCTGCTCAATGACGCTGCGGGACAGGCCGCGCGCGATTATTTGCAGGCGCGCGGTGTGGGTACCGATGCGGTGGAAGCCTTCCGGCTGGGCTTCGCGCCGGGGGATTGGGAGGACACGGTGAACTGGGCCAAGGCGCAGACGCATGACCCGCGCGTGATGGAGCAGGCCGGCCTGGTGGCCAGCAAGGAGGGCCGGCAGTATGGCCGCTTCCGTGCGCGGCTGATGTTTCCCATCCGCGATGAACAGGGGCGTGTGATCGGGTTTAGCGGACGCGTGCTTGAGGCGGACGCCAAGGCGGCTAAGTACGTAAACTCGCCCGAGACACCGCTCTTCCACAAAAGCAAAGTCATTTATGGCCTGGACAAGGCACGCCGCGCGATCATTGCCGCCGAGAGCGCGCTCATCTGCGAGGGCCAGCTCGACACCATCGCGTGCCACATGGCCGGCATCGAAATTGCCGTGGCGCCGCAGGGCACGGCACTCACCGCCGATCACGCGCGTGTGCTCAAGCGCTACGCAAACGAGGTGGTGTTGTGCTTTGACTCGGACACAGCAGGGCAAGCCGCCGCTGTGCGGTCGCTGGATGGCCTGTTGGAAAATGAACTGGCTGTGCGGGTGATGACCGTGCCTGCGCCGCATGACCCGGATAGTTTCATCCGCGAAGAGGGTGCGGAGGCGTTTCGGAAATTGATGGAGGCCGCGCCTGGGTTTTTTGATTTTTTCCTGCAACATCTTGTTTCCGAAAATGACACGGGCAGTGACCGGGGCCGGCAGGCGGTCCTCCGCGCGATGGGCGAGGCGGTGCGCAAGGCGCGCGACGCCGTTCTGCTCGACCGCGTAGCCCAACAAACCGCGCTGGCGGTGGGCGCTTCCGCCGAGGCGGTGCGCGCGGAGTTTGCGCGGCTGCCCAAGGAACGCGTTTACCAGCCGCGCGAAGAATTTTCCGCGCCGGTGGTTTCCACCGCGTCGCCCTCGCGCAAGGAGGAGTGGCTGTTGCGGCTGGCTTTTCACGATGCGGCCTTTGGCGACTGGGTGGCGGCACAATTGAATCCCGAATGGGTGGAGCACGCCGGCGTGCGGCACATTCTTGAGCGCGCGCCCTCGCTGGGAATGGAAGCCGGCGCGTTGTTGCCCGAACTGGACGAGCCCAACGCTCGGCTGCTCACCGGTGCCCTGGCGGCGGATGAGCCAATTCCGAACCCAGCAACTCAATTGGCGGATTTGGTGGACCGGTTGCGAACCCGGCATCTTGACCGGCAACTGGCCGAGCTGACGCGCCTCACCGCCCAGCCCAATTTACCGGAGTCGGAATTAATGAATGTGCTGAAAGAGCAAAAAGAAATCCGCGCACAAAAAAAGGAAATGTTGCCGCCAGTGGCGTGAACAGAAAATGGGCGTTCTTGGGAGGGCTTTGCCCTCCCGGCGCCTAATCCACGAAGGCAATTTCGTTGGAGAGGAGGAGCACTTGGACGTATTTTTCCCAGGCATTGAGAGGCTTGGGTTTGTAGGTGGCGCCGAGGAATTCGCTGGAGGCCTGCCATGAGGTGATTTGCAGCGAACCGGCTTTCTTGTTCATGGCTTCGGCGATTTCCTTCTTGATGCTCACGGTGGGGTTCCAGGTGAACTGATCCTGCTGGGGTGCCTTTACCCCAAAACGCGTGGTGGTGCTTGCAAGGGCCTTGGGGTCGGGGTTGCCGCGGCTGGACACGATGAAATCAATCGTGTCCCCGCGTTTCACAGTGATATTGGAAAGGTTGCTGTCGCGCCGGCCGCGGCGTACATCGCTGCGCCACAGTTCCTTGCCGAGGCGCGCGTTGCCGCTGGATGCACGACTGTGCACCACCACGCCGGTGACACCGTCCCACAGATTTTCGTCGTACCATTTGCGAAGGCTGTCGCCCATGTTTTCCCGGACGGCATCGGCCTCGTCATCGAGCTGATGTTCCAGCCGGGCACGTACGTCAACGATGGTGTCGGTGGGGGCCACCCAGCGGCGGATGACCGTGACATTGGATTGAGCACTGGGATGGCCGCCGGTGGCAGTGAGCTTGAGGGGGCCGTACGCGGGGGAGTCGCCTTTCCAGACCTTCCCATCGGTGAAGGGAAACTGGAAAAACTTGATGGAGTAAAGTTTTTCCTTTTCGTTGTAACGGTTGGCTTGGCCGTAGCCGTTGTACCAGGTGGGCGTGCTTTTCATCCCGCCGGTGGTGACCCCGCCGGTTTGTTCCTGAAGATAGCGCACGCCGAGCTTCAGCTCGATGGGTTCGGGGGCGCGCTGGTAGATCATGTTGTACAGCGTGGTGATGCGGGCGCGGTCATCCTGTATGGCGGAGAATTCCTTGCGGTTGACCAGCTGATGGGCGAGATCAACCACCATTGGGCTGTTCATCATAAAGAGCGCCTGCTGGGCGACGGTGGAGGAGAAGCGCTGGCCGGCGGTCTTGTCCGGGTTGGCAAAGTCGAAGGTTTTAAACGTCTCATCGAGGTTCCGGCGGTC
>CAZJRV010000158.1:0-6885 GCA_964548235.1 uncultured Verrucomicrobiota bacterium | reverse complement strand
CTATCCGGGACGTGTGCCGGAGGCAAGTGTTGGCGTAATGCTTCATAATCATTTCCTATTTATGTAATTTTACTGACAACCCGCTGACACTTCAACAGGTTACTACCTATGATACGCTCCTCAGCAACCCGATCTGACAAGTGAAGCGGAAACTGGGCGGGTGCCAAGGTAGGATTCGCCATTCGAATGGGGTTTTTTCAGATTGTCGATATTATTTCGCCGCCAAGGGCAGATGGAAAGCTGGCACCTAACTGCCATGGCATAAACTGGGATTGGCGGAAAAAACTAGATTCTTCATGTTTACCATTTGGTTCTGTTGCACTTGCTCTTCGATGTTACCAAAAAAAAACCGCCGGCAGGATGCCGGCGGGTTGAGAGGTCAAAATATGGCCTGATCAGGGCTGAATGTAGCGCTGATTGGGCGGGTTTTGCTCTTGTTTGTCCTGCCGATTGCCGAGGGCGCCTCCGAGGACGGCTCCGCCTAGGGCACCGATGGCGGCTCCTTCGGCGGTTTTGCGGCCTTTATTGTGGCCGACGACTCCGCCGAGGAGGCCGCCAAGCACGGCTCCAGTGGCTGCGCCGCGTTCGGTGTGGTTCATCGGGCCGGCACAGCCGATGAGCATGCCGGAGGCGAGGGTGAGGACGACGAGTTTGGTTTTCATATTAATTCCGTTATTTTAGGGTTAAAACACCGGCGCGCACCTTGTCAAACAGCACGCACACGTACAAGATAGTACGTATACGTAATTTGTCAAGGTTGTTTCGGGTGTTTTTTCACATTTTTTTTGGCTGCGTTTTCAATAACTTCGCCTTTGCGCTGTGCGTTAGTGGTGGCTTGATGTGCCGGTGATTTTGATGCGGTGGATGAAATTGGCATTTTTGGCCTGGTTGGCGGCAGACGGGTTGGCGGCGGCGGCACCGGTGCCGGGGGGGCATGCTTGGGCGCGGGATGGGGCGTATGTATACCGCGTGCGGGTGGATAGCGTGGAGGCGGATTATTTGCCGAGTTTGCGGGGTGAGGTTGTGTACTTGTGTCGCGCGGCCAATCCGCATGGGTTTACCTTGCGTTGCCACAATTTTCTCACACTGCAGCGGCACTCGCGGGAGGGGCGGCGTTTTCCGCCGTTCGGGGTGTTCCAGTTGGGCTGGAAATTTTTTGATGGCAGCAGCGTGGGGCGCGTGCCGCGTGCGCCGGTGGATGTGGTGTTCGACACGCGCGGCAAACGATTGGTGCGCGCGGGTGCCCCGGCACGGGATTTTGATTTGACGGATCCCGCGCTACTGGTGGTACATCGGTTAGCGCCAAAGGGTACGAATGCGTGGACGGTCACCGAAAAAGTGCGGCTGGTGCATGAGCAACGGTTTGTGCGTGCGGGTGAGGAGGGTTTTGTGCGCATCAAAAAAACGCCGCTCATTGGTTCGCTTCGGATTGAGTATCGCCGAGAGGCAAACAAGCTTGTGCAGACGTTGACTTTGGCCACACCCAACACGCCCGGCCAACCCCGTGTGCGTTTAGAGGGCAAGGGGGGGACGGCATTCAGCGATTCGGGCACCCCGCAAAATTTTTCGTGGGAAGGAAAACTCATCGATCATAATGGCGAGACTGAACGCACGGTGCCGATCACGATCAGCTATGAATTGTTGACCGGAGAAGACCGTGAGACGGCATTGCGCCCGGCCGCACCGGCCATGCGTGCGGAGAGGCGTCCATTAAACGAAGGCGAGTTTTTGGACATCATCGAAAGCCTCACACAACGCATGACATTTCGCCGCGCGCTGGCGGTGATGCGACTAGCAGCGGCCGAGCCGGTTGCCGAACCCGCCAAACGCGCCAAGGCGGCGAAGGGATTGGCAGCGGCCTTGCGTGATCCCGATCCATTCCTGCGGGCGGATGCCGCGCGAGCGCTGGCCAATTGGGGCGATGCAAGCAGCGTGCCACCGCTCATCGCGATGCTCAAGGATTCGCAACTCACGGCGCGCTGGGCTGCCATTGATGCGCTGGGGTCATTGCGCGATCCGCGCGCCATTGCACCGCTCATTGCGCACCTGAAAACCACCCGCGAACTTTTCGCCACCGCCAATGCCCTGGCGCATCTTGGCGTGCGTCATCCTGATGCGGAATTGCAGCTCGCGCCTTTGTTTAAGAGCAAAAATCCTGTCGTGCGATTGGAGGTGTGCCGGTTATTGACCGTGTTTGGCACGGTGCGCAGTGAGGACGCGCTTACGAATGCCACGATGGATCCCGATGAAGTTGTAGCCGGCGCGGCTGCGGTTGCATTAGAGAAAATTCGTGAGCGTGGGAAGTGACGATTTCTTTTTTAACCACAGAGGCACAGAGGGCACAGGGAGTAAAAAAGTAGGGAGGTTCTCCGTAACCGCCGCGGCGCTCGGAATGCACGCTCTGCCATTTAGTGCTTCACCGGAAACCTTCGGATGCGTGCATTTCGAATGATGCCGTAGCTCTGGAAGGTGGCGAAGCCGAGCGGGGCTGAGAGTTCAATTTCACCGGCTCGCATGGAGATGACTTTGTCCGTGATGGGTTCATCAATGATCTGCGCCTCGCCGGGAAAATAAATTGTGGTGCGGGCGGGGATGTCCTTTTCGAGATCCGGATTCAGCGCGCGCAGGGTGGCTTCGGCTTCTTTTACAGAAATTGTTTGGCCGAGGGTGGCGGCTTCGGACTGGTAGGCTTTCACAATGCTATTCACCGTGGCATCAAGCGGAATGGAATGTTCCCGTGGCGTCATCCACACGCTTAGATTATCCGGTGTGACCCGCAGGCGAAAGGTGTACCACTGATCCTTGTTGTATTTCAGGTAAACCGTCGTATCGTTTTCCGAGGCATCCATGCTGTTGATGCTGGAGATGCCGGTGACCGCGCCGCCCCAGCCGCCGGTGATAAACGAAGCGTGCTGGTCACCCACGGGAAAAGTGAGCAGCGCAAAAAAGTCACTGCCATTCACTTTCTTGGCCTGATAACTGATCTCGTAATTCGTCTTCGGCAACACGCTTGCGTTTGTAAATGTGATGCCGGTAATGACGAGACCGTTCTCGATATGAAGTTCGCCGTTCTCCACCTTTACATTTCCGCGCCCGGCGTAGTCGGTCTCCTTCCAGCCGGTGAGATCCGTGCCATTAAAAAGCGAGGCCCATTGGGAAGGTTGGGCAGTAGGCTGAGGCAATTGTGCTAGCGCACTGGTATCTTGTATGAAAAAGTTGAGGTTTTCATAATCCTGCGCGGCACGGTTGCGTTCGTTTTGATGAAATTCCTCGCAGCCAAGGGCAAGCATTGCAGGAAGGAGGATTTGCAGAGATCGAAACAGCTTCATGCGCCAAACTTTATCCCGCCAACAAACGGCAAGCAATGGCGGAATTGCCCGAAAAACCACGGGTTTATTGGATGAGCCTTGGCTCGAGTGCTAATTTAGGGCACACTTCTTGCACCGGTTCCCTGAATTTTCGATGAGTAACCCAACGCCAAAATATCGCGTGAACACCCGAAACGACCTGCCGCGAGTGGGGGAAATGCTCGGGCTCAGCCGTGAACAGGTGGGCGATATGCAGGCGGTGAGCGCGGTTCTGCCGTTCAAGGTGAATGATTATGTGATCGAGAATCTCATCGATCGCGATGACCTCCCGGGCGATCCGATTTACCAGCTCACCTTTCCGCAGCGCGGGATGTTGGCCGATGCGGATTTTCATCGGATGCGCGAATTGGTAACGCGCGGTGCCGGCAATGCCGAGCTGCGATTAGTCGCCGATGAAATTCGCGCCACGCTCAATCCGCATCCCGCCGGCCAGATGGAACTCAACAAGCCCCACTTCGGCGGCGAACCGCTGGAGGGCATGCAGCACAAGTACAACGAAACCGTCCTCTTCTTTCCCACCCAGGGCCAAACCTGCCACGCCTATTGCACGTACTGTTTTCGTTGGGCGCAATTCATTGGCGATGGCGACCTGAAATTTGCCAGCAAGGAAGCTGACCAATTGGTGCAGTACGTGAGCGACAATCCCGAAATCAGCAGCGTACTCATCACCGGCGGCGATCCGATGGTGATGAAAACAAAATTCCTTCGCAAATACATTGAACCGCTGCTGGCCATTCCGCATCTCGTGAGCATCCGCATTGGCACCAAGGCGCTTGCGTATTGGCCGTATCGATTTACCGACGGCGAGGACGCGGATGATTTCCTGCGCCTCATCGGCGAAGTGTGCGCCGCCGGCAAACACTTCGCGTTGATGGCCCATAGCAGCCATCCGGTGGAGCTGTCCACCACCGCAGCCGAGGCTGCCGTGCGGCGGGTGATCGATGCCGGCGCGGTGGTGCGCTGCCAAGCGCCGCTCATCAAACACGTGAACGATCACCAAGACGTTTGGGCTGCATTGTGGCGCAAACAAGTCGCTCTCGGTGCTGTGCCTTATTACATGTTTGTGGAACGCGATACCGGCCCAAAACAGTATTTCGAGGTGCCACTTGCCCGGGCGCACAATATTTTCACGCGCGCCTATCGGCAGGTGAGCGGACTAGCCCGCACCGTGCGCGGCCCCAGCATGAGCTGCACGCCCGGCAAGGTGTTGGTGGATGGCGTGGCCAAAATCCACGGCGAGCGCGTCTTCGTGCTCAAGTTCATTCAAGGCCGCGACCCCGACTGGGCCAACCAGGTGTTCTTCGCCAAGTTCAACCCCCAAGCCACGTGGCTCGATGACCTGGAACCAGCCTTCGGTGACGAGAAATTTTTCTTTGAACCTGACGTTGAAGACTTGCGGTTCGCCAATGACGGGGTTGAGTAACGCCCAGTTTGCAGGATGCGATTTTCTTTTTTAATTTTGTTTATTTCACTGGCCGGTTTTGTTGGGGCGGCCGGTGTTCCGGATTTCAAAATCACCCCCGTGCCGGGCGGGAAACACAAGCCGTTTCAAAAAATTTTCACGCAACACATCAACGTCTTTGGCGTGCGCGTGTTTGGCACGGTCCGGACGCCGCCGGCCAAGTTGCGGCACATTGCCGTCGTGCTTGCGGAGTATTTGGACAATGACGAGGACGGCAAGCCGGACAACCCGGCTGTGCTGGCCGAGCTGGAGAAGCGCAATGCCTTTATGGCCGTGGCCGAAAATGAGCGGGCGATGGAGAGGCTGAATGGCGAGGCGTTTGAGCGTGCGGGCTTTCATGCCGGGCAGGGGCAGTTCGCCACGGAAACCAATCCCGGCGGTGGTCGTTTCGATGCCACGCTGGAGGAGGTATTGCATCTCATCACGCACGAAGGCTACGCGAACGCGTATCCGAAAATTTTTGGCGAACGTCCCGGCACCGAGTTGGCCAAATGCCTGGACCGCGCGCGCGGCGGGCATTTCCGAAGGGTGCCCCGTCGTTATCCAAAGGGAGCGTGGTTTACTTACGACGACCGCACGTGCGATTACGGCTGCCAATGCACGGAGTATCTTTACTGGGCCATCACCTCCGTGCTCGGTGCGCAGTCGGCCAAACATCGACGCGAGGAGATTGCCCGCGAATGGAAATTGCCCACGCGCGAACTGGTGCAACAGCGCGACCCCCACATCTTCAAGCTCATCACCGACGCAAAATTCAAGCTGCCCGCTCGGTTGCCGGATGGAAACTATGAGGTGAAGTGAGGAAATGCGTTTGGCGAATCCCGATTGGCTTGAACCGCAAATTTGCAGAAACGCGCACGTTGTGATAATCTCCCCCTCGAACGGAATGGTAGACGAAATCAATCGTCGCGCGTTTCTTGCCGGCTCCGGGCTGGGCTTGGGGGCGGCAGCACTTTCTTCACTGTCGGCACTTGGCTCGGACCGCAAGGTGCAACGCTGGCCCGGCGTGGTGCAGCCACTGCACCACACGCCCAAGGTGAAGCGGGTAATTTATTTGTACATGTCCGGCGGGCCTTCGCATCTGGAGACATTTGATGCCAACAAGCCGGAGCTGGTCAAGATGCACGGCAAGCCGATGCCCACGGAATACACCAAGGGCCAATCCATCGCGCAGTTGCAGAATCAAAAGCTCAATTGTTTTCGCCCGCAGTTCCCCTTCAAAAAATATGGCCAAAGCGGCACGGAGATGACTTCGCTGTTCCCGCACCTCGCAAAGCACGTGGACGAGCTGGCGGTGATTCGCTCGATGCACACCGACGCCATCAACCACGATCCCGCCAACACGCTCATGAACACCGGCACCACCATCAGCGGCCGGCCGAGCATGGGGTCATGGATTCAGTACGGGCTTGGCAGTGAGGCGGAGGATTTGCCGGGGTTCGTGGTGCTCAGCTCGCATGCCGGGCGCAACCCGCAGCCGATCTCCACGCGAATGTGGCACAGCGGATTTTTGCCAAGCCAGTTTCAGGGCATTGAATTGCGGTCCAAGGGCGATCCGGTGATGTACGTGCGCCGGCCCGGCGGTGTGGATGCCAATCGCCAGCGGGATGTGGTCAGTGCCGTGCAGCAACTCAACGACTTGCAGGCGGGCAAAACGCAGGATCCGGAAATCGCCACGCGCATTGCGCAGTACGAGATGGCGTTCAAAATGCAAACGAGCGTGCCGGAATTGATGGATGTCTCCAAGGAACCGGCCGAGGTGCTGGATCTCTATGGCTGCAAACCCGGCGACGGTTCATTCGGCAGCAACTGTCTGCTGGCGCGCCGCCTGGCCGAGCGTGGTGTGCGGTTCATTCAGCTTTATCACCGGGGCTGGGATCACCACAACGGCATTGTGAGTTTCATGAAAGATCATTGCTGCCCCTCAGTGGATCAGGCCATTGCCGGGCTCATCACCGACCTCAAACGGCGCGGGTTATTTAAAGACACGCTTATTGTATGGGGCGGCGAATTTGGTCGCACACCGATGTCTCAAACCAGCAAAGGCAGTGCTGG
>CAZJRV010000157.1:0-6909 GCA_964548235.1 uncultured Verrucomicrobiota bacterium | reverse complement strand
AAGGAATTGACTTAAATGCGTCAATTCCTTAAATTCCCTCTATGCCCGCACCGGACAGAACGGCAGCAAAGGAAAAGTTTATGGCTTTTCTAGAGCAGAAAAACCTGCGCATCACCACTCAACGACGGGCGATTGTGGACACGGTATTCGGTACCGACCAGCATTTCACTGCCGAGCAATTGCTTGAGTGGGCCCGCGAACGCGATAAAAGCGTATCGCGTGCCACGGTGTATCGCACCCTGCCTTTGCTTACCGAAAGCGGCCTCGTGCACGAAATGGACTTCGGCAAGGACTACAAGATCTACGACCCGAACTACGCCGATCACCCGAATCACAACCACATCATCTGCGATGATTGCGATAAGATTGTAGAGTTCGAAAGCAACAAACTCGATGAACTGGAAAATGAGATTTCTCATAAATTGGGCTTTTCCGTGAAATCGCAGCAATTGCGAATCAACGCCTCCTGCGAGGAAATGAAAAAACTCGGCGCTTGCAAAAACAAGGACAATTGAGGCCTGTTTTTGTGGGATTAATCGCAAAACCCACCCTCAAAAACGTTTTTCAAAAAAGCACTTGACGATGAGAACCAGTCTCATTATCTTCGCCCCAGCAAATCGAGACCGAGTCTCATTTGCAGAAAGAAGATAATGAGGTTCTCACTTAATCTGGCCTGTGCCGCAGCCGTCCTGGCTGGCGCGTTGAATGGATTCGCCCAAGACGACAACCGAATGGACGCCCTCGAGAATCAAATCCGCGCCATGCAGCAAAGGCTGGATGAATTGAAAGAAGCCGATGCCGCCAACCGACCGCCAGAGTGGCTGAATCCGGCATCGGCCAAGGGGCTTTCGTTTAATTTTTACGGAGAGGCCAAATACAACATGACCAAGGGGAGCAACGGGAATTATTTTGACCCCCATCGTTTCGTGCTCATTCCCGGTTACAAACTCAGCGACAACGCCTATTTCAATTCCGAAATCGAAATTGAACACGGCGGCGTGGACGACAAGGACAACAGCCGCTTTCGTGGTGAGCTGGAACTCGAGCAGTTTTATGCGGATGTAAAAATAAACGACTGGATCAGCTGGCGTTCACTTGGCGTCAGCCTCATCCCCGTGGGCAGCATCAACCTGCACCACGAGCCAAACCAGTTCTACTCCGTACACCGGCCCATTATGTACAAATACATTATTCCCTCCACGTGGATGGAAGGCTCGATGGGATTCTTTGGTGACGTCCCACAAGTGGAAGGCCTGGGCTGGTTCTTCCTCGTGTCACAGGGGTTGTCCTCCCAAAACGGCACCTTCGCGGATGGCTCCAAAGGCGTGCGTGATGCGCGCCCCAACCTCAATGCCAAAGGCGACAACCGGCAACTCGCCTACACCCTGCGCCTGGAGTATGACGGCGCATCGTCCGACACCGAATGGCTCAAGGGCCTTTCCGGCAGTGCCTCCACCTACATTGGCAACTATCAGGAAAACACCACGACCGATACCGACATTTACCTGTGGGACATCGAGGCCAAGTACCGTTGGCGCAGTGGGCTCCTGAACAACTTCGAGCTGATCGGAGACTACGCACAATGGCACTTTGCCAGCCCCGATGCCATTGCCGATTCAAACGTCGGTGACACAATGTTTGGCTACCGCCTCGAGCTGGCCTATCACCACGCGTTGGAAGGCGACCAAGAATTGGTTCCCTTCTTCCGGCTTGAAGGCTACGACACCTCCGAGGGCAGCAAGGACAGCAACACCTTTGCAGGTGACACCGGCCGGAGCCATTACCTGACCTACGGCCTGTACTATCAGCTCAACCGCCACATGGAATTGAAGGCCGCCGTGCGGCAATCCATGGATAACGCCGATAACACCGAATTTTCCCTCGGCGTCGGCTACCAGTTTTAGGTTAGACACCAAAAGCGGCGCCTCGAAAGGGGCGCCGCGCTCCAAAACCACTGCTAGCTACTGCAGGCAGCGTCGGCGCTCGTTTTTACGGGCGTCGATTTGCCGGTTAAAAAAATGAACCACATCAAACAACTCACCGGGGCGGCCTTCCTCGCCGTGCTGTTGCTGGCCTCTCCCTCCGCCGAGGCCAAGCGCTATCTCACGCCGGTGCAGGCGCAGAAGCTGTGTTTCCCCGAGGCCGACAGGTTTGAATGGCAACAGCGCAAATTCACCGCCGTCGAGGCCGCCCAAATCAAAAAGGCTTCCGGCGTGAACCTAAAATTGCCCGGCGCGTGGTATGCCCTTGCGCTGAAGGACGACAAGGTGATTGGCGCGATGATCGTCGATCGCGTAATGGGCAAGCATGAGATGATTGACATCGCCGTGGCGCTGGACACTGTGGGCACAGTGCGCTGCATCGAAATCCTTGAATACCGCGAAAGCATCGGCGATGAAATCCGACGGGTCGGCTGGCGCAAACAGTTCGTGGCCAAGGACAGCCGCTCCAAACTCAAGCTCAATGACGACATCGCCAACATCACTGGAGCCACCATCTCGTGCCAAAACGTCACCGAAGGCGTCCGGCGCGTGTGCCATACTTGGCGTCTGGTGCTGCGCCCTGCTTTGGTTTCTGCCAAGCGGCTGCCAAAGCTGGCCGCCCGCTAAAGCAGTCACGCGCGTTCAACCGCACCTCGGCACGTTTGTTACCATCACCGTTTACGGTGAGCCCACGGAAGTGCAACCGGCCATCGCGGCCGCCTTCGATGAATTTCGTGCTGCAGACAAACTCCTCAGCATCCATCGCGCCGACAGCGCCCTTGCCCACGCCAATGACAGTGGCGACCTAAGCCCCGAACTCATTCCCGTCATCCAACGCGCCCTCGCCATTGCCAAGGACACCGACGGCGCGTTTGACCCCACCATCGGCCAACTTGCCGACCTGTGGGGGTTCATCAAAAAAGAAGGCTACCGGATGCCCACTGATGACGAGCTGAAAATTGTGCTCACCAAAGTCAACTACCGCCACATCGAGATACGGGGAACCCAGTTAATCAAAGGCCCGCACGATATGTCCATCGACCCCGGCGGCTTTGGCAAAGGCTACGCTGTGGACCGCGCCATTGCCGCCCTCCAACAGAAAGGCATCCGCAATGCGATGGTGAAGGCCGGCGGCGACCTGCGCGTCATCGGGTTGCCACCCGGTAAGGACCACTGGCTCATTTGGATTGAGGATCCCGAAAAGAAAGGCCAACGCACGCCCGTGAAGCTTCGCCAAGGCGCGATGAGCACCTCGGGCCAGTATGAAAATTTTATGGTCATTGATGGCAAACGCTACGGTCATTTGCTGGATCCCCGAACCGGTTGGCCCATCCAAGGCATCGCCGCCTGCACACTCACTGCGCCCACCTGTTTTGAATCCGACGCCTACGCCACCGCCGCCGCCGTAATGGGCGTGAAAAAAAGCACAGAAAAATTTGGCAATCGTTTTGGAATGCGGTTTGTATTGATGGATGTTGATGGGAATTTGCGAGTGATGAAAACCCAGCAGTTTCCGCGATGAAATGGTAGGGACACCGGCCCGGGCTACATCAACCCATCAACCATAATCCAACCTACTCCACCGTCAACTCGCGCTTAATTTCGAACTTCTCAATTCGCTTGCGCAGGGTGGCTCTCGTGACGCCGAGGAGCTTGGCGGCTTGGACTTGGTTGCCGTTGGTTTGCTTGAGGGCGTTGATGATCAACTCACGCTCGACGGCGGGGATGATTTTTAGGGTCTTATCAGCGCGGGCCCATTGGAAGAGTTTGGCGGAAAGACTCGCGAGGTTGTCGTCTCCCGCTGGCGGAGTGGATTCGGGCGCGGAGGATTGAAAAATTTCGGGTGGCAAATCTTCCAGCAAAATGGCGTCACCCTTGGTCATCACAAGCGCGCGTTGGATGGCGTTTTCCAGTTCGCGCACGTTGCCGGGCCAGTCGTGGGATTCCAGCCGCGCAAGGGCCTCGGGCTGAATGGTTTTTGGCCGAGAAGGGTTGGGGGAATTTTTGGTGAGAAAATAATTCACCAGTTGCGGAATGTCCTCCTTGCGTTCGCGCAGAGCGGGAAGCTGAATGCGCACGACGTTGAGGCGGTAAAACAAATCCTCACGGAAATCGCGCGACGCCACGGCTTTTTCCAGCGGACGATTCGTGGCGGCGATAATGCGCATGTCGGTTTTTACAGGCGAATTGCCGCCCACGCGCTCGAAGGCGCCGCTTTGGAGCACGCGCAAAATTTTCGTTTGCGTGGGGGCGGTCATATCACCGATTTCATCGAGGAAAATGGTGCCGCCATCGCATTGCTCAAACTTACCAATGCGCTGGGTTTGGGCACCGGTGAATGCGCCTTTTTCGTGCCCGAACAATTCGCTCTCCAGCAATTGCTCGGGAATGGCGGCACAATTGACTGCGAGAAAAGGCCGGTCACTGCGCTGGCTGTGGCTGTAGATGGCGCGGGCGACCAGTTCCTTGCCCGTGCCGCTTTCGCCGGTAATGAGCGCGGTGGCATCGCTGGCGGCGAGTTGGCCGATGGTTTTGAAAACCTCCTGCATGGACGGGCTTTGGCCGATGATGCCGAGATCGTAATCCTCCTTTTCGAGCAGGGGTTCGTAGGACACCACTTGCTTCATCGCGCGCGCGGCGGCGAGCGCATTGGCAACGAGTTCCTTGAGTTTCGGAACATCAAAAGGTTTCAGCACATAATCATACGCACCGTGCTTCATCGCGGCGATGGCGGTTTGTGTGGTGCCAAATGCGGTCATTAAAATCACCGGTGTCTTGAAATCAAACTCGCGCAGGCGCTGCAACGTCTCGATTCCCGTGAGACCGCCCATGCGGACATCCATGATCACAAGATCGGGGCGGAGTTGGGGGATGCGCTCGAGCGCCTCTTCGCCGCTGCCGGCGGTGTGCAGCTCGAGGTCGGCTTCCTGCCCGAAGATGCGCTCGAATGAATAGCGCACGTCCGCCTCGTCGTCGATGAGCAGCAATTTATCCATCAATGCACGCGCAAGATAGCCGAGAGTGGATTCATTGGGCAGTTTTTTTCTTGGCCCACGCGAGGGCGGTCTCCCGGCTGGTCAATTCCTCAGTAAGTTGCAAATCGCGGATTTCATTGAGCAACTTCCCCATTGAGGGGCCGGGCTCAATCCCCAAGTCGATGAGGTCGCGGCCACTCAGCAACGGCTCGATCAGCGCGGGATGCTCGTCCAGTGCGGCTTTTTCGGTGCACAGGAATTCATAAATATCCAGCTTGGCATGCGAGCCCAGGCAATCGATGCGGTGCTGTTCTAGCTCGAGTTCAAAAGTGGGGCGCAACAACAGCCGACGCAGCTTGGCTTTGCGCATCTTGGGTGCAACGGCGAGGTTCATGTGCTTGAGCACGGTGAACACGATGGCGTCAATTTGTTTGCGCGGAAATTTCAGGCGATCGAGAATGATTTCGGACATTTTCGCGCCCTGCTTGTCGTGGCCGTAATTATGAATGCGGCCATCCTCGCCCACGGTGGCGGTGGCAGGCTTGGCAATGTCGTGCAGCAGAATGGTCCACGGCAATTCAGCCGGCGCACCGGCTTCCATCGTATCCAGCATCAAACGGATGTGTTGGTACACGTCCCCTTCGGGATGGTACTCGGGCGATTGCGCACAGCCGATGGTGGGCATCATTTCCGGCAGCACGTGCGCGAGCAAACCGCTATCGCGCAGGAGATCGAGCCCACGCGCGGCGTGAGGTGGGCGGAAGAGTTTTAGCAGCTCATCACGAATGCGCTCGGCACTGACACGTTTGATTTTCTCCGAGTGCTGCTGCACGGCGGCGAAAGTGGCGGGCTCAATTTGGAAATCCAGTTGTGCAGCAAAGCGCACGGCGCGCAAGAGGCGCAGGTGATCCTCGCCAAAGCGCTCGGCGGGATCGCCAATGGTACGCAGCACGCCCGCCTTTAAATCCGCCTCGCCACCCACCCAATCGCGCAGCTCGCCGGTGACGGGATTGAGGAAGAGCCCGTTGATGGTGAAATCGCGCCGCAACGCATCGGCCTTGGCATCGCCAAAAGTGACGGTATCGGGTCGGCGACCATCGGCGTAGCCGCTTTCGGCACGAAAAGTTGCGACTTCGAATTGCTCGTTCTCTTCGAGCACGAGCATCACGCCAAAACTTTTTCCCACGCCAAGGGTATTGGGAAAGAGTGCTTCAATTTGCTCGGGACGCGCGTCGGTTGCGATATCAAAATCCTTGGGTGCCATGCCGCGCAGTTCATCGCGCACGCAACCGCCCACGAACCACGCCTCGTGACCGGCGGCGTGCAGCGTGCGGAGAATGTTGAGGGCGATGTCGCGTGGTTTCATCGTGGCAAAAAAAAATGCGCCCTCGGGCGCACTTGTTCAAATCAAAGGTCAGTGAATTTTCAAGGCCTAATAATCCGCGTAACGCGCGGCGAGCATAGCGGAAAACTTCGCCACTTTCATTCTGCGCCGCTTCTTTGCGCTAGGCTTCTCGAAGGCACGTCGATTTCGGACATCCTTGATTGTGCCTTCGCGATCGAGCTTTTTCTTCATACGCCGCAGCGCTCGCTCGACGGGCTCGCCTTTTTTCAGTTTAATTTCTGTCATTAACCTAAATTCACCCCCAAACCGTTAGTTTGCCCCGGTGGATTTTGGCCCTCGGGGACGGGGACAATAGCAAAGGCAGCCATCATGTCAATTCCAACCGCCTCCAAAATCGTGTAACGCACGCCCAAAAAATGCGTCTGCACTTGCAATCGAGGTGGAAATTGCTCCAGTCTTCCCTCAGAATCGAATAAACGACAGGAAAACCATGAAATTTAGCATATTAACCCTAATTCTGTTGGCTGCCTTTGTGGGCAATATGTCCAGCAACACACAAGACCGAAACCGCTCTTCCAGTCGGGAAGACGCCCGAAAAGCGTGGGCC
>CAZJRV010000156.1:0-6941 GCA_964548235.1 uncultured Verrucomicrobiota bacterium | reverse complement strand
GATTAATCATGGCAAATACCGGGCGCGATTGGGCCGCGCCCGTGTGTGCGTATTAAAACCATATTTTTAAGCGAAACTCAATCCTTAAATCCGCGCAGAAATAATTCGTCCCCCTGATCGTGAAACCACTGATTCAGCGCTCGGCGCATACGCTGCAGCCGCGCTCGGCGCACCGGCGAGGCGGCCAGGTCATTCAATTCATGCGGATCGTCCGTGAGATTGAAAAGTTGATGTCGGCCCGTCTTTGGATAAAAAACCAGTTTCCAATTCTCCAGCCAAATCATCCGCTGCACGTCCTTGAAATAACCGTACCCCGCCGCGTGCACATTCAGCCGCTGCCCGCGCAACAGGGGCGCGAGGCTTTTCGCCTGCACCGTTTTCGGAATCGCGAGGCCGGCCAAATCGCACACAGTGGGAAACAAGTCCCGCAAAAAACCAAACGCCGGCACGCGGTGCCCCTTGGCAATGCCCGATCCGCTGATGATAAACGGCACGCGGATGGTGTGGTCGTACATATTTTGTTTCCCCATCAACCCGTGGCTGCCAAGCGCGAGCCCGTGGTCGCTAGTGAAAATGACAAACGTGTTTGCCAGCCGCCCATCGGCGCGAAGTTGGGCGAGCATCCGGCCGACTTGTTTGTCGATGTGATCAATCACCGCGTAATACACCGCCAATTCATCCAGCACATTCGCTTTCGTGCGCGGCCACGGCAGCAGTTCTTCATCGCGGCCCTTGAGGTTGCCATGGTCGAAGGGGTGCTCCGGCTTGAAATTTTCCGGCAATTTCATTTTTTCGCGCGTGTATTTTTTTTCATATCCCGGCGGATAAATCAGCGGGTCATGCGGACCCGTGAAATTCACGTGCAGAAAAAACGGCTTTTCAGTTTTGCGTTTCAGGAACTCCAGCGCGCCGTCAGCAATAAACTTGTCCGTCTGCGGCGTCAGCCCGGTGCCCTTTTGCAAATCCGGATTGCCATTGGAATTTTTAAATGTCCAATTTCGATACCCCGTAATGGGTCGGCCCTTGCGGCCACGAATGACTTCGCCTTTTTTCCATTTGCCTCCGCCGCCGCTGAAGAGTCCACGCGTCTCGTGATACCCTCGCGTGGTGGGTTGGCCGTCGTTCATCCATTTGCCGCTGTACCATGCGTGATACCCGCCCGCCGCCATCGCCGCGGGCCACAGTGTGAGCTTGGGATCCATGCGCTCGCCCCCCATGCCGCGCACGCCATTGCGGTAGCCGGGGCAGCCGGTCAGGATTTCCGCGCGGCTGGGCACGCACAAGGGATTCGAGCAGATGAAGTTTTCAAACACCGCGCCGTGCTTCACCAGCCAGTCCAGGTTGGGCGTGTGGATGCGCGGGTTGCCCAGTGCGGCAATAGTGTCGGGCCGCTGGTCGTCGGTGACAATGACGAGGAAATTCGGCTTCGCCGCCTGCAACGGCAGCGACAACAGCAGCAGAGTCAACAGGAAACGCATACACAAATCATGCCGCCGCGCACGGGGATTTGCATCAACTTTTTTCCGCGCCCGCCCAAGCGCGCACGGTGCCGAGCGGCACTTGCGCCCAAGCGCGTTCGTGCAGATAATAAATCAGCATCTTGGCCACCACTTCCACCGCGCCAATTTTGAACGCAGTTTTCACGTCGCCAATGATGAAATACGCAATGGCAACGGTGGTGAGCGTGGCCAGCACGCGCCAGCTCAAGGCCTTGAGCACGCTGCGCAGGCGAGATTCGCGGATGACTTCAGTCGATTCAGTGTCCGGTTTGTCGGCGTCCATGCGGGGAGGCTACTGCAAATTGAAGTCGGTGAAAATCTCCGTGTGTGTCCTGCTTTGCAAAACCCGCGCAAGCGGGGTGGTGCCATCTGCTGCAAGGGATTCGCGCAGTGCCTCCCTTTTCCCTTCGCCAGCGGCGAGCACCCACACCTCGCGCGCGGCGGCCAATGCGGGATAGCCCAGCGTGATGCGACGCGGCGGCGGCTTGGGACCGGTGACGGCGCGGTAAACCGATTGGGTTTCCAACGCATCCGTGTCGCCGGGGAAAAGCGATGCCACGTGGCCATCCTCGCCCATGCCAAGGAAAACCAAATCCAAAACCGGCTGGCCAGCATCATCCAAATCCGCCACGCGGCAGATTTCCGCCTCGGCCTGTTGCACAGCAAAGTCCTCGCCGCGCTCGGTAAGGATGCGATGCACTTGCGCCTCGGGCACTTTCAGCGCTAACAGCAGCCGAACCCCGGCGAGTTTGAAATTGCTGTCCTCATCCGTGGGCGGCACCACGCGTTCATCGCCCCAAAAAAAATGAACGTGATTCAACGCGCCCGCCTCGGCTTGCTCCGCCACGGCGGCATAAAGCAGCTTGGGAATGCGCCCGCCAGAGAGAGCGACGGTGAAGGATTCGCGATCAGCGACAGCATCGAGCCAGCGCGTGGCGGCCTCGTGTGCCAACGCCTCGGCATTGGCAAAGTTGAGGAGGGTGTGATTCATTTTGCCGGCTGCGGGTTGTGCCACACGTGGCCATCCTGTGCGAGGAGATCCTCGGCCGCCTCGGGGCCCCACGTGCCGGCAGCATAAAACTCACGGTTGCTCAGCGGTTCATCCCCCCAACCGGCGCGAATGGAGTCGACAAACTGCCAAGCCGTTTCCACCTCATCGCGCCGGATGAAAAGCGTGGCATCGCCGGCCATTGCTTCGAGCAAAAGGCGTTCGTAGGCCTCCGGCGTGTACGCACCAAACTCCGCGTCGTAGCCAAAGTGCATCCGCACTGGGCGCGTGGCGATGGTGGTGCCGGGCACCTTGCCGTTGAAGCGCAGGAAGATGCCCTCGTCGGGCTGCAGCCGGAGTGTGAGTGCGTTGCGATCGAGATCAAGATCGCCCTGCGCGGCGAACAGCACGCTGGGTGTGGGGCGAAATTGCACGCGCACTTCGCTGGCGCGCAGTGGAAGATTTTTTCCGGTGCGCAAATAAAACGGCACGCCGCTCCAGCGCCAGTTGTCGATGAACAGCTTGAGCGCAGCGTAGGTTTCAACATTGCTCTCGGCGGCCACGCGTTCCTCCTGGCGATAGCCTTTGCGATTGTCCCCATTCACCGTTCCGGCAAAATATTGGCCGCGCACCACCTGCTGCGCCACGGCCTCGGGCGTCATCGGGCGGATGGACTTGAGCAGTTTCACTTTCTCATTGCGGATATCCTCGGCGGCCAACGAAGGCGGCGGTTCCATTGCCACGAGCGAGAGAATTTGCAGAAGATGATTCTGCATCATATCACGCATGGTGCCGGCTTCCTCAAAGTAACCGCCGCGACTGCCCACACCGATGTCTTCACTGACGGTGATTTGCACGTGCTCGATGGCCTCGCGATGCCAGAGCTGTTCGAAGATGGCATTGGAGAAGCGGAACATCATGATGTTCTGCACCGTTTCCTTTCCGAGATAATGATCAATGCGAAGGATCTGCCGTTCGCGTGCGTGCTTCACAAGCTGGGCGTTGAGCTCGTGCGCGGATGCCAAGTCGTGCCCGAAAGGTTTCTCCACCACCACGCGTTGCCAGAATTTGTCGCCCTCCTCCCAACGATGCAGCAGCTTGGCATCGTGCAGGCGATCGACCACATCGCCAAAGAGGCTTGGAGAAATGGCGAGGTAAAAAACAAGATTGTTGGCCAGCAAATCGTTGTCGAAATTGGCGAGTCGTTTTCCGAGGCTCGCATAAGCCTGTGCATCGGTGAGGTCGCCCTGATGATAAGTCAGATTTTCGGCGAACGCATTCCACTGGGCCGCGTCCACTTCCGGCGAACGCGAGAATCGTTCGATGCCAGCCTTCATTTCCTCGCGCCAACTGGCATCGGTTTTCTCGCGTCGGGCAAAGCCCACCACGCGAAAGGGCTCGGGCATCTGGCCGTCCTTATAAAGGTGAAACAGCGCCGGGATCAGCTTGCGCACGGTGAGATCTCCGCTTGCGCCGAAAATCACAATTGTGCACGGCTCATCCGCCTTGCGCCCCTCATCCAGCCGGGAAAGTCCGGGAATATCAGCCGTTTCCATGTGGGCGGCAGCATACGGGGCGGGCTTTGGAGAATTCAACGCTCAAGAACGGCAAGCGTGGAATTGGGAGAGAATGCGTGGAATTCACACGCAAAACCCGTTATCAACGGGAAAGAACTCAAATTTTCCCATTTTATGACAGATTAGAAAACCACGAAAAAAGGCATGAAAATTGCTTACAACCACTCGCTGACGAGTAGTCACAACCCAAAACCAAACGAACCTTATCAGGAATTGATTATGAAAAATAAGAAAGGCTTCACACTCATCGAATTGCTGGTGGTCATCGCCATTATTGGCATTTTGGCCTCCATGCTGCTGCCTGTTTTGGCCCGGGCCAAGGCCAAGGGAAACCAAGTCAAGAGCGCCAACAATTTAAAACAAATCCGTCTCGCCATGAGCATGTGGTCCGACGATATGTTTGACGGCCAAAACCCCAATTACTATGGCCAGGCTTGGTGGACGGATTTCTGGATGCACAAGGCCATCCGCTACAATGACTACAACCACAAGGTCGTCCTCAGCCCGGCCACGGTTGAAAAAAAGCGAACCAGCGGAAGCAGCTGGGGCAGCGCTCAGCAGGCATGGAATTGGAACAATGATGACGCGAAAATCAACAATGGAAATTCCATAGCGGGCAGTTATGCGTTCAACGGTTGGCAACATCCGGATATGCGTCCCACATGGCACTCGCAATGGGAATGGCTGTATCAGGATGATTCCGACGGGCAACCCGATATGGCGCCCATGATGTCCGATGCTGGCTGGGTGGATGCGTGGCCCGCCGAAAACAATGCCGTACCCCCCTCCTGGCTCGGCGGAAACAACAGCTCGATGGCACGAGTCAGCGTGGATCGCCATAATGGCCGCAGCCTAGTAGTCTTCAATGACGGCCATTTGGAAGCGGTGGAACTGCCCAACCTCTGGACGCTTCACTGGCATAAAAACTGGGTAACCCCCGCCACCCTTCCCAGCCCGCCCCTGATGGCGGAATGATTGACGTTGGCAATCTGAATGGGCACAATTCCCGTGTTTATGAAAATCAACCCAATTACAAAAGTTGCTGCCTTCGCAGTGGCCATCGCCAGTCTGGTTCTCATTGCAGCTTGCAGTGAAAGCGATAACGCCGTGGATGCCAAGGATGACCCGGTGAATTTGCCCGTGCCAGAACCCGGCACCGATGGGCCGCCGGATACCGGTGAAAAAGAAGGCAACTAAACAACCCCCCCCGCATTCCATTCACCCACGCCGAAAGGCGTGGGTTTTTTTGCATAAACTAATGCTGGTAAATGGGCAGGAAGTGGTATTTCACCGAAAGGCTCAACATCGCCAAGCTGGTTGCGTACACCCGTCCGCAACTTCGTTCCTGGCCGACAACCGCTGTCCATGAACCGTCCACGCTTTGCATGGGCAGCAGCAGTTTCTTCGTCAAGTCACGCGAAGCCCGGGCGGTCTCGCCCTTTCGCTTCTGCATGCCCTGCGCAAAATAATAGGTGCCATAGAACAGCCAACCCTCCCTTTTATCCAGTGACGCCATCTTGCGTTTCAACCAGTTCACCGAACCCTTGACCTCCAGGGAGTCGTATTCGCCGCACACCTGCAGGCTGAGCAGCCCAGCCGCGACGGTGGAATATTTTGGGGGATGCCCGGGCATGTAACCGCAACCGCTCCGCAGGTTGATGGGCTCGCCGCGGGCATTGCGGATGGATGAATAACTGCGCTTTAAATATCGCACCGCCATGTCGATGGCCTCCTTGGGCACATCGATACCGGCATTCTTGGCCGATCGCAATGCCATTAATTGCCACACCGTCACCGATAAATCAGAGTCATGCGATGTGGGCTCATACCGCCAGCCGCCCCGGTGCGTGGCCTGAGCCTTGCGTGCCTGTTGCGAAACCAAAATCAGATCCACCGCCTTGGTGGTGTATTTGCGCAACAACTTTTCCTGATCGCGATCTACCCCCATGCCCATCATTTCCGCCAGGCACAAGGTGGCTATGCCATGCCCGTACATGCGGCCCCCATCGTCCGCGTGGCCATAGTATTCGTAACGCCCACCGGAGGTGTTGCGGCGCCGGTCATTGCGCAGCATAAAATCCAATGCCCGTTTCATGGCTGTTCCTTCCCGGTTTGGGTCGCCCGGTTGATGCCCGATGGAGGCTAGGGCAATGAGCCCCAGCGCGGTGGGGGTGTAGCCCCGCTTGGCGGCAAAGCGCGAGGCCTTGGGGTCACTAAAGGATCCACTGGCTTCCTGCGAATTGACAATGAACCGCGCGCCCCGATCGAGCGCGATGTCCACCTTGTCCTTCGGATTGCCTGCCGCGGCAGGCAACAGCCCGGGCAATGCCGCCATGCCTAGCAGGGCTTGCCGACGGGTTAGAAGCGGAATGGAAATCGCGTGCCGGCTCATTTACGCGGTGCATTGGGGGCATTCGGAGCGGCCTTGTTTGGCCGCGCGCGCTCGGCGATAATGCGAAAGTATCGGGTGATCTGCTCGCGGAACTCGGGCGACATGCTCTCGCGGCTGTTTTCTAAAAGCTCCTGCGCCACCTTGGGCGGCAGCTTCGCCCAATCCTCGGCTTTCATGCGCTTGAGGTCGGGCAATTCTCCCATGGGCTTGGCCGCGGCATTCACCGGAGCGCCTTCGCCGCCTCCGCCCTCAGGATTGCCGCCTTCGCTGGGCGGGTTTTGGCCGGCTGTAAGCCCCGCAGCACGCGCCTGCCGCATGGCTTCCGCCTGTGCCTGCGCGGCTTCCTGTAATGCTTCTGAAGCTTGCTGCCCCGCTCCGCTTTCGCCGGGTTTGCCGCCATCGCCGGGTTTGACGCCAACACAGAGTTTGACACCTTCAAAGAGTTTTACAGCATCGAAGATATTTAGAGCGACGAAGAGGTTAAA
>CAZJRV010000155.1:0-6955 GCA_964548235.1 uncultured Verrucomicrobiota bacterium | reverse complement strand
ACGGTTTATCCATAGGTGGGGGGAGGATGACAGGGGGGCTATCAAGTTTCAAGTTTCAAGTTTCAAGGGTCAGTGAAGATTGATGCTTCCTTGAAAATTGATAATTGTTAATTGATAATTCCCCCTTGCCTCTTTCAATCCTCATCGCACCCGATAAATTCAAGGGCACGCTCACCGCCGCGCAGGCGGCGATGGCCGTTGCGCGCGGATGGAAGGCGGCGCGCCCGGAGGACACGCTCACACAACTGCCCATCACCGATGGCGGCGATGGGTTTGGGAGGCTGATGGCGGAGGCGCTAGGGGCTGATTTGGTGACGGTGGAAACTCAGGATGCGGCTCACGCGCCGACGACTGCGCCTTGCTGGATGGTTCACGATTCGGGCACGGCGATTATTGAGTCGGCCAATGTCATCGGCTTGGCGATGTTGCCGGCAGAGAAACGGCGGCCACTTAAGTTGGATTCGCAAGGGCTTGGCATTGTATTGCGCGATGAGCGGTTGGCGTGCTGCCGGCAGCGTATCATCGGGATTGGGGGGAGCGCCTCGAACGATGGCGGGTTTGGCATGGCGCAGGAATTGGGTTGGCGTTTTGAAAATGCTCGGGGGAAACCAATCCGCGCTTGGGTTGATTTAGTGAACCTCCAAAACATTCATTCGCCGAAATCAAAATTTTTTGGAAAGGCTATCGTCGCCGTTGATGTGCAAAACACATTGCTAGGGCCCAACGGATGCACGCGCGTTTACGGGCCGCAAAAGGGACTGCGCGAAGAAGACATTCCCCGGGCGGAGGCGGCGTTGGGGCGGTTGGGAGAGGTTTGGGAGGCACAAACAGGCGAGGATGCGGCGAGCTTGCCGGGCGCGGGCGCGGCGGGGGGGCTTGGGTTTGGGCTGCATTGTTTTGCGGGGGCGAAGATTCGGTCGGGGTTTGAAATATTTGCGGAAGCGTCGGGGTTGGATGCATTGCTGCGCGAGGCGGATGTGGTGGTGACCGGCGAGGGCGCGATGGATCGGCAAACGCTGATGGGCAAAGGCGTCGGCGCACTGGCCCAACGCGCCCGGGTGAATGGTTGCCGCTGCGTTGGCCTCGCGGGTTTGGTGGAGAACCGCCCTGCCCTCGCGGAGGTTTTGGATGATTGCCGCGCGTTGACCGATCTCACCACGGCCACCGGGGCCGAAGCGGATGCGGCGCGATGGTTGGAGCAATTGGCGCGTGAGGTGGCGGATGGGTTGGAGGGTTGAACCGCCAAGACGCAAAGACGCCAAGATTTTTAAACGGTATTTATTGGTGCCTTGGCGTCTTGGCGGTTCAAAAACGAATCACCGAAACTGAACCGAATTCACTATCGACGGAGCCAAGTTGATTTCGCCCAGCACCGGCGAATCCACCCGCACGCCTTTGGGGGACCATTCGAGAAGGTTGCCGGAAATCTTTCCAAGTTTGCCAAGATTGAAAGTGGTGGCAATAGGCACCGCGATTGGAGCGGCGATGTCCCACACAATCAAATCACCAACTTTGACGGGCATCAATTTTCCATTTGTCTTGATTCCTAATTCATCGGCGAGATGCTTGCATTTGTATAAGCCTATATCTGGCTGTAACCCGATAAACACAAAACGCGCTTTCGGTGATTTTTTGTGAAAAACAGTTCCCATCATTCCGGAGGATAGTTTAAATCCAAATGCCTTCGACACCAAATGGTAAAACTCCTCGGATTTGTGATCCCAAAGCATACAATGGATTTTTGTTTTATTCTGCCTTTGAGCCATTACCGGAAATATTCCGCCAGCAGTTCCCTTCCCCGCCTGCGGCTCGTTGGGTCTGGGTTCGGGTGCCGTTTCTTTTTGCTTGGCGAAGGAGATGTTGGCGATTTTTCCGAGGGGGATGGCGATTTTTCCGAAGTCGGATTTCAGGTTTAGCTGGCCCCCGGCGATGGTGAGGATTTGGCCGGTGAGTTGATCGCCTTTGTGGAGTTGCACGATGTCCTGCGCGCCGGTTTGGGCGACGGGTGGGCTGGCTTTGGGGAGGCGGCCATTCCATTCGCTGATGCGCAGATTGTGGATGGCCATTCGGGAATCGGTTTGGGGATTGAACTGGAGCACCTTGCCTTTGCCGGCAAATCCGTTGCGATCGACCCACTTGCGAACGAGGCGGTCGTTGACGAGCAGCGCGATGGTGGCGGTGCGGCGGTCCACGCGGATGGAAACGTGCGCTTTGCGGGCGGGGCCCCACGTGGGATTGCCGCTGCCGAGGCTGGTGGTGCTGAGGTCGCCCTCGCCGTCGCTGGTGTGGCGGTACAAATAACTGGGACCGCCGGTGAGGCGCAGGAGGTAGGCGTTCTGGAAACTGACGCTGTGGAGGCGATCGGTGCAGAGCATCACGTCCAGTGCGATGTCGCGTTCCCATTCGAGATCGAAATCCAGACTGGCCATCGCGGGCCATTCGACTTCCTTGCCGATGACATAGCCGGTGCCTTTGCTGATGAAGGAGCCGTTGTCGAATTCCCAATGGAGGGAACCGAGGATGATGTTGGCCTCGATGATTTCGTTTTCGCCGCGCAGCAGTTTGATCGTCAGTTTGTCGCCCACGCTGTGGCTCTTGACGAAAGCGATCATCACTTCCTTTTTGTTGTACGGCTTGCCGTTGATGTGGGTGATGATGTCGCCGATCTTCAGGCCGCCCCGTTGCGCAGGGCTGTCGGCAAACACATCCTGAAT
This sequence comes from uncultured Verrucomicrobiota bacterium, assembly GCA_964548235.1. GTDB lineage: Bacteria > Verrucomicrobiota > Verrucomicrobiia > Limisphaerales > UBA1100 > JACNJL01. The sequence continues at coordinate 4,241 of CAZJRV010000155.1, read as the reverse complement.
AGTGATGCCTTCCGCGCCATCATCCGCGTCATCCCCGAGCAACACGCCGATGATCGCCGCGCCCCAGCCGTTGAGGGATTTGGGGCCGTCGAACACCACACCGCCGGTGCCGGGCACGAGCCATTGCACTTGTGCGCGAGGGATGGAAAGTTTGCCGGCGTACCACGTGTCAAATTCCAGCGATTGCTCAGTGAGTTTGATGATGTCGCCCGCCAATTCGTCACCATTAAAAAGATGCACCAACGCGCCGTGCCTACGGGCGGCGGCGGGGGTGGGCACGGGGTTGAGGGAGATTTGGCGCAACGCCTCGGCCTTGATGTGCAGCTTTCCGGCGATATCCGCGTGGCTAAAGCTGAAGCCTTCAGTGGGCGTGTAGCCGTGCATCGCCACATCCATGCGATCACCAATCTTGAGGGTAAACTTTCCTGCCCGCGGCGCATCAGCCGCGCCCACGGTCCCGGCTATCAAAATGCAAATCAGCCATCGCATTGGAGAATTGTAAACTGTCGGAAGGGTTTGGAAAGGAGATTTAATTCACTGATTGGGCGATCTTTGGATTAAACCGCCAAGGCAATTATGGAGTGCGGTGGCAGAGCAAAGGGACTACTTGTGTGCAACGCCAACTTCAGTCACGGTCAAATAATATGTGCCCTTGAAAATTTTGCCGGCGGCCGTGTCGAGGTTGTACTGGATGGCAATTGAGTGGACGGGTTGCACATTGGCGATTTTCAGGAAAACGCTTTTGCCGTCGGAGAGGAGTTTGGCGGATTGGATGGTGACAGAGTCGCGGCCTTGTTTGGCGGGGTCTTTTATGGACCAATCTTTGGAACCGTAAGCGCCCGTCCATCTGTAATTCCATTGCACAGCGGCCCAGCTATCGATGTCTTCGGCGATTTTTTTGTCGAGCGCGGTGCTGAAGGTAAGGCGGATGCCATTGGCGTGGATTTTCATTCCGATGGGTTGTCGGATGGGTTCACCAGTGAAACGCACGCGTTGGAGGCAACCATCGCGAATGGCGGAAGTTTGCCAGCCGAGCAGGCCGGTGACGTACAGGTGGCCGTCCTTGGCATTGAACCGCCCACGACACGCGCCGGAAAGGAAGCGGCCGCCCAACGGCACCGCGCCGCCATTGGCGCCATCGCGCACGATGTGCATCATCGAGCATCGGCCGTAGGAAAAGTGCAGCAGTTCACCGCCGAGCGGGCCCCACTTTCCTTTGGGCACCCACACCTGACCGCCGGCGGAGTTGTCGAGCACACGCGGAATCCACATCAGCGGCGGGTCGTAAGTAGTCGGAGCCACCTTGCGTTTGTGGCTGGGCATGTATCCGTAAAAGCCGCCGGGGCGGATGACGTCCAAGCGCGTCTCGGGCACCCACGTGCCCTGCTGATCGGCAGCGGTGATGACGCCGTTGGGGCCGACACCGAGGCCGTTGGGATTGCGAAAGCCAGTGGCGACAACCGAGAGCTTGCTGCCATCGGCCGTTACCTTGAGCACCACGCCCCCGTGCGGTGTGCCTTCGGCGCAGCGGATGAAATAAAAATTGCCGTCCGGATCAGTCTCCAAACACGTTGCGTACGAATGCCCGCCGCCGCCAATCATAATGTCATTATTAAACGCCTCATAAAAATCCGCCTCGCCGTCCTTGTTGGTGTCGTGCAACCGCGTGATTTGGTCGCGCCCCAGCACGTAAACCTGATCCTTCACCACCCGCAAGCCCAGCGGCTGATACAGCCCTGTCGCAAACCGATGCCATTTGAGCTCCTTCAAGTCCGCATCAATCCCCGTCACCTTCCACACCTCTCCATGCGCCATGGCCACGTAACAATCGCCATTGCTCGTGAAGTCATGTCCCGCGGAAAACAGCAGCGCATTGAAACGATTCTTGTAAGGCATCGTGATGGTATCAATGGCAAAGGCAGTCTTGCGCTGTTCAACGATGCCCTTAGTGACAATCGGTTCGCCCCATTGCCGTGGGCCGGGGCTGATCATTTTTTCCATTTGTGTCGCAGCAAAAACAGCAGTCGGTTTTTGGCCAAGCAATTGTTTGACATCAATTTTGACCGATGCATCCGGCAATTGGAAAACGCTGATTTGTTTGGAGCTGTTTCTGATTGTAATTGTTCGGCTAAATTGCGCGGCCCCATTCTTGTCGATGCTAATCCAAGGGGAATCATAAATCTCTGTATCCCCGAGGTCGTAGCGAAGCACGACTCGATTGCCTTTCACATACAGCCCTTTGTATCGAGAATGGGATTTCGGCATCGGCCCGTGTCTGGGATTTCTCGGATCAACGAATGAGCCTTTAGCGTCGGCCACGCCGGGGGTGGGCGGGTTGGCGAAGAGGATTTTGCCATCGGGCTTCAGCGCGCGAATGAGGCCGTAGCGGGCGGGGTCGGTCTTGAGGAAGCCGCCGGTCCAGCCGGCGCGCCAGGTGCAGAGGTCGGTGTCGAACACCATCGTGCCCTCGCCCTTGTCGCCCACGCGAATGGCGATGCCCTTGTGGGTGCTGCCCTTGGGCGTGGCGATGTGGCCGCTGACGAACGGCCCAAACTTCACCTTCGCATAGCGCGCATCCACCCAATCGCCTTCGCCTTGTTTGGCCACCTCCTTGGGCGGGGCGGCAAATAGGAGAGCGGGGGTGAAGCAAATCAGCAGCAGCGTCGAAAATTTCATGGCGAAAAATTTATCCGCGACCAACGGAAGTGTCAATCGTGCTGGGGATAAGTCGGGTTTGGCTTGGGGGCGGGTTTCTGCTCCACTGCGCGTGCTGATGAGGAGGCTGTTACTGCACTTGGCGTTGGTGGGGGGGATCTGCCTGGGATTGAATCTTGTGGCACAGGAGGATCCGCCCAAGCAATCCCCGTGGAAAATCGAGGCCACATCGCCCGACTCGGATATCAATTATAATTTGAACACGGGCCAAATGATCGCCACCGGGGGCGTGCGCGTGGAGTTTCACAAGGGCGCGCCGGATGCAGCGGAAATGACTGCGGACTCGGCCACGCTCAACCGCACCTCCGGCGATATTGTGGCAACCGGCAATGTGGTGCTGCGGCGCGATGGCAACATCTGGAAAGCCGGCCGGGTGGAATATAATTTTCGCACGCGCGACATCCAGTCGGCCCAGTTTCGCACCGGCAACCTCGAGTATTTCGTGAAGGGCGAAAGCCTGCTGGGCAACAACACCAACGGGGTGTACACCGTCCGGAACGCCACCTTTACCACGGAAGACGCGGTGCAGCCGGCAATGGTGATCCGGGCAAAGGAAGTGGAGATTGTGCCGGGCGAACACATCATTTTTCGGAACGCCACGCTGCATTTCGGCAAACTGCCGGTGATGTACATGCCGTATTACAAACGCAGCCTAAAAAGCCACCCGTGGAATGTGCACCTCGAGCCGGGCATCAAGAGCGAATGGGGCAGCTATCTGTTAAGCGCGGTTCGGTGGCCCGGCAGCGAAAACTTTGGCGGCGAGTTTCATTTCGATTATCGCTCGCAACGCGGCTTCGCCATGGGGCCGGATCTACACTACAACCTTGGAAAGGGCGGCGAGGGCACCCTGTTCCTCTACCGCGCGTGGGATGACGATCCGCTCACCGATTCACTGGGGCGCAACATCGATCGCGTGCGCGACCTGGCCCAATGGCAGCATCGGTTGAGCACCACCAATGGATTCACTGCCACGGCCAAATTCAACCTTGAATCGGACGAATATATGCGTCGTGATTTTTTTGAAGATTTTTATCGGGATAATGTGCAACCCAATTCATTTCTGGAGCTCGACAAAAAATGGTCGAACTACGAATTGAACCTGCTGTTGCAACCTCGAGTGAATGATTTTTATGAAACCGTGCAGCGCCTGCCGGATCTGCGCCTAAGCGGCCCCCGCCATCAACTGGGCGACACGCCACTTTACTACGACACCGAAAGCTCGCTTGCCTATCTCAACCGCCGCTACGCCAACAACAGCTCGGATGACTACGGCTTGATGCGGCTGGACACCCTCCACCAAATTTATCTGCCCAAGACTTACGGCGGATGGCTCAACGTCACCCCGCGCATCGGCGGGCGCTTCACCCACTACGGCGCCACCGAAGGCCGCGGAAAAGCCAAGGACAGCAGCGAGCGTTATGTGCTCAACACCGGCGTGGAACTTTCCACCAAGCTTTCTAAACTCATGCCCAATGCCAAGAGCAAGCTCTTCAATGTCAATGGCATTCGGCACATCATCCAGCCTT